>JAFDFW010000126.1 GCA_019309605.1 Deltaproteobacteria bacterium
GCCAGATCAACGTCAACTACATCTGCCCACGCTGGGACGTAGGGCAATTCGATCCCGACTACGAAGCCGAGCCGGACCCTGCAAACGGCACGATCAAGCTGACGATGACACTTGACGGTGCAGGGATCGGCCGCGTCGTCTGGGGCACTGCCGACAACTGTCAGTACCTCGTGCCCATCGAGGGCGGCAATTGCGAAGCTGCTGGATTTTGCAAAGCTTCGTACGACGGAGGCGTCGCACTCGACTTCGGCGACCCCGTGTCGCCCGGTGAAGACATCACAAAGCTGATCGTGACTTTTCTCATGGAAGGAGACATCGGCTTTGAAGGAGACATCGGCTTTCCCGAAGTCACCTACCGCATCAACCAGAGCTTTCGTGTCACGCTAGAGAACACGGCCGCGCTGGTGATCCTGGTGGACCTGGCGGATCCGGCGTTGTCCGAGACGTTCAACTACATCTTTGGGGAAACCGGTCAGGGCATCCGCGACGCCACCGGCTTTCTCCTATGCAGCCTAGAGGAGAGGCAATGTTCCAGCGATTCAGGATCCTTCTCCTGGTAACACTCCTTGCGGGCGTGACCTCGGCGGGAATGGGGCTCCATCCCAGCTCGGCCCGTGCCTATCACACCTACGAGGAGCGACTCCTCGACAGTACGGCCTACAGCCTGCAACGACGGCGGGTCCGCCTGGGCTTGATGCAACTGAGCTACGGGATCCTCGACCAGCTACAGGTCACGACCTACACCATGCCTTGGCTCCTCGGGATGATCTTTCAGACCGTCGCCCCGAACCTCGAGCTCAAGTCGACCTTCTACGACCGCAAACGCCTAGCGCTGAGCGTTTCCGCCGGCTTCCTCACAGGCACCATCCTGCAGACCGACGATTCCAAAGTGCGGTATTTCCTGATGCCGATTGCCCTCGCGGCGTCCGTGCGGATCAATTCCGACGTGAGTGTGCACCTCGGAACGAGGTTCACCGCCGTCACCGGGGGTGCCGATTCACAACCCGACGGCAACCAAGTTGAAGGCGCACTGGCGATCGACTTCATGCAGCTCTGGGGGATGGCCGAATGGCGAATCTCTCGCGTCGTCGCGTTTACGTTCACCCTCCACTGGGTCCCCTATGTCAGCGACGCCATCGTCAATGGCAGTCTGGGTGGCGCTAACCCGACCGCCGACCTTCGGCTCGCGGTCGCTACGGATGACTTGAAGAACGCCTTCGCCGTCGTCCCCGGCTTCGTGTTCTCTTGGGAGCGCGCCAACATCCGGCTTGGGGTCGGCTACAGCAGTTTCTTCGTCGACGGCTTCTATCTCGTGATCCCCGGAGACGTGCTCAGCAACGTCTCCCCCGAGTTCGACGTTTTCGTTCGGTTCTAGGAGGCGGGCCGGGATTGTGGGGCGGGCCGGGGGCCTGTGCTAGCCTCCGCGCCATGAAACGAACGGTCTCAGCATTCCTGATGATGGTGGTTTTGAGCGCTTGCGCCTCGTCCAAGTCCTCGACGAACGATGGCTCGACGATTGGCAAGGATGTCGACGTCGAGACGATGCGACCGACCGAAGCGGCCCAGGTCGTTCGCGAGTTCCAGGAGGCCTACGGCATTCCGCCGATACCTGCGCCCGACACTCCGGTTACCTCGATGGCTCAGGTGCTCGAGATCATCCGTGGCGATCGCGTACCGGAGTTTGAGGAAGCAAGACGCTTTGCATCGGGACGACAAGGCCCGGAGTCTCTCACGCTTCGCGCCTATCTCGATCTGTCCTACGCGGGTGCCCTCATGACAGCCGCGTGGATTCTCGACGAAGAGCGTAAGCAGGACCTCACCGAGCTTCGGCAACTGACGGCGGCCCGCCCGCTCGAAGCCAACGAAGGGGCCCAGCAAGATCAGGCCCGGGCCGCGAAGCTTCAGGCCAAGACCGCCGACCTCCGCAAGGTGGTCCGCGCATTGCGTGTCTTGTCGGAAGAGCCGCTTCGCTCGGGCTCGGACCTCGCCGAGCAAGCAATCCGCCAGGATCCAACGGCGCAGCTAGCCTACCTCGCCAACGCCAACTACTTCCGCCTCCGCGGCCACTGGCTCGAGTTCGATCGCATGATGCGATACGCCGCAGAAGGCGAACAAGACCCGCCCGTCCGCAGCTATCTCCGCGCCATGGAAGCGTTCGAACGCTATGTTGACCCCGTCCGATGCGAGAAGCTCCTCAAGGAAACCCTCGCCAAGCGCCCAGACTTCGTCCGAGCCCAAGCCAACCTAGTCCTCGTCGATCAGGGTGTAGAGGCCAAGCACGCCGAGCTCCAGGCCCTCAAGGCCATGAGCCCCACACACCTAGTAGTCCGCCTAGCCGGCCCCATGATCGAACAAGAATTCAAAACCTCCGAAGAACTAAACACCGCCTTCGCCAATTAGGGCGGGATCGGTCGCAGCTCTACGGTAACCGTGGTCTCCCCCGCCGGGAGGCTAAGCTCCATGTCGTGGGGGAAGTGGTCCTCGGCTTGCACCGTCATGAGGTGGACGCCTGGAGCGAGCGCTTTGGGCTCCGCGGCTAAGACCGTGGCGCGGCCGAAGTAGTGGCCGTCGATGTACACGGAGGCGTTTGGGGGGCTGGTGACGACCTTCAGGCGTGCGGGCTCGGCGGCTACCGTGCCCTTCTTTGCGCAGCCCAGGGCGACGAGCGCCAGGACAAGGGCGGCGGCTCTCACTCCCATTCGATCGTCGAAGGTGGCTTAGACGAGATGTCGTAGCAGACCCGATTGCAGCCGCGAACCTCGTTGATGATACGGGTCGAGATACGAGCCAACACCTCGTGCGGGATGCGCGACCAGTCCGCGGTCATGCCGTCTCGCGAGTCCACCGCCCGGACGGCGACCACGTAATCGTAAGTTCGCTCGTCGCCCATCACGCCGACGGTGCGCACCGGAAGGATCACGCAGAATGCCTGCCAGATCTTGTCATAGAGGTCCGAGGCTCGCAGCTCTTCCATGAAAATTGCGTCAGCCTCGCGGAGGATTTCGAGCTTCTCCCGATCGATCGCGCCAGGGCAACGAACCGCGAGACCTGGGCCTGGAAATGGGTGACGCCAAAGGAGGTCGTGAGGCATTCCCATCGCTTCGCCGACCTCTCGAACCTCGTCCTTGAAGAGCAGCCGAAGCGGCTCGATCAGGTCCAGATGCAAGGTGTCGGGCAAACCGCCGACGTTGTGGTGACTCTTGATCACCGCGCTCGGCCCCTTGAATGACAGGCTCTCGATCACATCGGGGTACAGCGTCCCCTGCACGAGGTAACCCACATCCTCGAGCTTCTCGGCTTCCCGCTGGAACACGTCGATGAACACGCGGCCAATGATCTTTCGCTTCTGTTCCGGGTCGCTCACCCCGTGAAGCGCATCCAGGAACTCGTCCGCCGCGTCGACGTGAATGAGCTTGAGCCCGAAGTGGCTACCATAAGTGTGGACGACTGCTTCGGCTTCGTCTTTTCGAAGCAAGCCGTTGTCGACGAAGATGCAGGTGAGCCGGTCACCGATCGCCTTGGATACCAACATCGCCGCAACGGACGAATCCACGCCGCCGGACAAGCCACACACCGCAGCGCGCTCACCCACCTGACGGCGAATCGACTCCACGCTCTGCTCGACGAACGAGCCGGGCGTCCAATTGGCCGAACAGCCAGCCACCTCGAACAGGAACGCCCGAAGCATCTCGACGCCACGCGGGGTGTGAGCGACCTCGGGATGAAACTGCACCCCAAAGATGTTCCGATCGAGGTTCGCTACCGCCGCAAACGGGCTGTTGGAGGTTCGCGCGATCGTCTCGAAGCCGGGCGGCAGACTCTCCACGCGATCACCGTGACTCATCCACACGTCGACGTGCGTGCCCTCTTGAAAGCCATGAAGAAGCCCCTCTGGCTTGAGCACTTCGAGCCGCGCCGGACCATACTCCCGCTCATCCGCCTGCTCGACCTTGCCGCCGAGAAGATGGCTGGTGAGCTGCATCCCGTAACAGATGCCCAAGACCGGAACGCCAAGGTCAAACACCCCCGGATCGACACTCGGTGCTCCCTCGGAAAACACACTCGCCGGCCCGCCACTCAGAATGATCGCCCGAGGCGCGAGGTCCCTGACCTCCGCAAGCGAATAGGTACACGGCTGAATCTCGCAATAGACGTGCTGCTCGCGAATCCGTCGAGCGATGAGCTGGGTGTACTGCGACCCAAAGTCGAGAATCAAAACCCCATCAACGATCATGGCGCGGGTCTAACATGAGCCCTTTGGTCGGTCGAGGGCGAGCCCACAACGAGCGTCAACTGAGTCACCGGAGAACGGCTAGCGACGCACGTGCTCGCGATCGGGGCCCGCTCGGCCGTATCCTTACGTCGACACACGGCTAGCCTCCCGCCCAATCGCTGTGCCGCGCATCGCGAGCCGTTCTCCTGTGTAGAAGTCGAGGTGCAGGGGGCACGCCGCGACAAGTCGACTTGGGAGACAAAGGGACCTGTTTCTCGTCTTCGTCCTTCTGGGAAGAATAGACATATGGAGGGACACGGCCCGACACGGTACTGGCTACATAGGGCTCAGTCCTGTTCTTGGGTCGACGTATGGAGGGGCGCGGCGGAACGCGATGCGAGGTTTCGGCGGCGTGTGAGTGCCAAACGCCAAGACAGCAACCACCGGCGATTGGCGCGAGCTCCGAGGGGCGGGTTGCGTGGCCTACGCCCCCAGTCCTTCCGGCCACCTTTGCAAGCCGCCCCGTCCGTTGAAACCTCGTGTCGCGTTCCGCCGTGCCCCGTCCTTAACTGACGCGGTAGTTGGGCGCTTCTTTCGTTACCATTACATCGTGCACGTGGCTCTCGTGGAGACCTGCTGGGCTGATGCGGATGAACTGGGCGTTCTTCTGAAGTTCGGCGACCGAGGGGTTGCCGGTGTAGCCCATGCCAGCGCGCAGGCCGCCGACTAGCTGGTACACCACGGTCGACAGCGGGCCACGATACGGCACGCGGCCCTCAATCCCCTCGGGGACGAGCTTGCCGACGTCCGACACATCGGCCTGTGCGTAACGGTCCGACGACCCTTCTCGCATCGCGCCGAGGGAACCCATCCCGCGGTACGACTTGTAGGTTCGGCCCTGATAGAGAACGAGCTCTCCCGGTGCCTCATCGGTGCCCGCGAACAGTGAGCCAATCATCACAGTGTTCGCGCCAGCGGCGATCGCCTTCACCGCATCGCCCGAGTACTTCACTCCACCGTCGGCGATGATCGGAACACCGTGCTCGCGTCCCACACGCGCGCAGTCCATGACCGCGGTCACCTGGGGCACGCCAATGCCGGCCACGACGCGCGTGGTGCAAATCGACCCGGGACCCATTCCGACCTTCACCGCGTCGGCGCCGGCGTCGATCAAAGCCTTCGTCCCATCGCCCGTGGCGACGTTGCCCGCGACGACCTGCACGTTGGGATAGGTCGATTTCGTGTCCCGGACCGCGTCGATGACGCCCTTGCTGTGGCCGTGCGCAGTGTCGATGATCAGCACGTCGGCGCCTGCCTGCGCGAGAGCCTCGGTGCGCCTCTCTCGATCGGGGCCCACGCCGAGCGCGGCTCCCACACACAGACGGCCGAGCGAATCCTTGATCGAGTCCGGGTAGCGATCGGCCTGCAACAAGTCCTTGATGGTGATGAGACCGACGAGCTCGCCGCCCTCCCCGACCACGAGCAGCTTCTCGATACGGTGTTTGTGCAGAAGCTCGCGCGCCTTACTCTGCTCGACGCCAGGAGGCACGGTGACGAGCTCCTTGGTCATCAGCTGCGCGACCTTTTGGTTGAGGTTCTGCTCGAAGCGGATGTCGCGGCTCGTGAGAATACCGACGGGCTTGTCACCCTCGACCACGGGCAGCCCCGAAATCTCGTGGCGTCGCATCAGCTCGAGGGCATCGTGGAGCGCTTCTCCGGGCCCGACGGTCACGGGATCGACGATCATGCCCGTCTCCGCGCGCTTCACCTTCGTGACTTCGAGCGCCTGTAGCTCCGGGGTCATGTTCTTGTGGAGAATGCCGATGCCGCCTTCGCGAGCCATCGTCACGGCAGTGCGCCACTCGGTCACCGTGTCCATCGCGCTCGACACGAACGGGATACGCAGCTCGATTTCCCGAGTGAATTGAGTGGAAACGTCCGCATTTGCGGGCAGAAAATCCGCGTACGCCGGCACGAGCAACACGTCATCGAAGGTCAGTGCTTCCCGTAGGATGCTGTCAGTCACCGGAACCTCCCAAAGGACC
>JAFDFW010000775.1 GCA_019309605.1 Deltaproteobacteria bacterium
GAGAGCCACAGCTCATGGATCGCCGGCTGTTCATGCAGTTGCTGGTGTTTCAGGTTCCCACCGGGGCTTCGGTTGCTGCCAACCAGGAGGCTCTCCTCTCCGCCCTGAAAGAAGCCGACATCCCCGCGGTCATCTATGCGGACGCCAACGATCCCCGCGGCGTGGCCCTCCTGACGTTCAGCGAGGATCCGGCGCTCTTCGTCGACTCGGTTCGCCCGCTCTTCGAGGCGACGCCCTTGCGTGACTGGACTCTGCGCCCGGAGCTCACGATGATCGGCCGCACGTACAGCAGCGGCTACGAGCAGGACCTCGAGTTCTGGCTCCTCGATCGTCCGCAGCAAACAGTGCTGAACCCCGAGTGGAACTGGGCGGTCTGGTATCCGCTGCGCCGCACCAGCAGCTCGAAGGAAGAGAGAAGGGCGGCATCCTCCGTGAGCACGCGACGATCGGGCGCGCGTACGGCGAGCAGGACCTCGCGCACGACGTGCGGCTCGCTTGCCATGGCCTCGACACCAATGACAACGAGTTCCTAATCGGATTGATCGGCGCGGAGCTTCATCCGCTTTCGCACGTCGTCCAGTCGATGCGCGGCACGGTGCAGACCTCGCAGTACATCCAGCAGATGGGGCCGTTCTTCGTTGGGCGCGCAATCGGCCGGCACTCGGGCTCTCAGAAGTGAGCTCTCATGCCTGGTAGTACGTTCGGTCGAGCGTTCCGCGTGACCACTGCGGGCGAAAGCCACGGCCCGGCCAACGTGGTGATCATCGACGGTTGTCCTCCGGGTATTCCCCTCTCGGAGGAAGACATCATCCCGGATCTGGAGCGCCGGCGCCCCGGGCAGAGCAAGATCGTAACGCAGCGCAAAGAAACCGACGCGCCTGAGATTCTTTCCGGCGTGTTCGAAGGCGAGACCACCGGGACACCCATCGCGATCATCGTTCGCAACGAGGACCAGCGCTCGCGCGACTACAGCAACATCAAAGACGTGTACCGCCCTGGGCACGCCGACTACACCTTCGATGCGAAGTTCGGTCGGCGCGACTACCGCGGCGGGGGACGAAGCAGCGCCCGTGAAACCGTGGCGCGCGTCGCGGCGGGTGCGGTCGCGAAAAAGCTCCTTTCACACGCGTTTGGCGGGGAGGTGCTCGGCTACGTGACACAGGTCGGGGACATCGAAGCCACGATTCCCCCCGCGGTCAGCCTCGAGCAGGTTGAAACGCTTCCTGACGGCGAGCCAAACATCGTTCGGTGTCCCGATCCGGTCGCTGCGGCGCGGATGGTCACCCTCATCGAGAAGATGCGAAAGGACCAGGATTCGATCGGTGGCGTTGCGGAAGTCGTCGCACGGAACGTGCCTGCTGGCTTGGGCGAGCCGGTCTTCGACAAGCTCAAGGCCGATCTCGGCAAGGCCCTGTTCAGCCTTCCTGCTGTCTTGGGCGTCGAATACGGCGCGGGCTTTGCAGTCGCAACGGCGCGTGGCAGCGAGAACAATGACGCGTTCGAGACCGACGCCGAGGGGACGATCCGCACGCGTTCCAATCGCCACGGGGGCATGCTGGGTGGCATCTCGAGCGGGATGCCGATCGTGCTCCGCGCGGCAGTGAAGCCGACCAGCAGCCTCCCGCGCAGCCAAGACACCGTCACTGTGGGTGGCGACGCGACCACGATCCGCACGACAGGTCGTCACGACCCGTGCTTGTTGCCGCGGTTCATTCCGATGGGCGAAGCGATGGTCGCACTAGTGCTTGCCGACCACTGGTTGCGCTGGCGGGCGATCCGCGACTAACGCGAGAAGTTCCAAGCGATGATCGCGATGGCGGCCGTCACCAGCACGGCGGTCCAAAGAAGGCTGCCGCCTTTGCTGTCTTTCGAGCTCTCCGAGCCGACCGCTCGCCGGAAACCGCCAATCATGTTGCCCATGACGCCCGTGGTTTGTCCGCCGCCAACCGTGTTGCGGGAAGGGCCGTGACCGCTCTTCTCTCGCTTCTTCGTGTTGGTGCTCTTCTTCTGATACCGCTTCGACATTACCATCATCCTATCTGGGATTGACGCTCGCGTGAATGGTTTTTCGAGGAGGTAAGATGGTGTAGTGCGGTATCGGTTGTCGGTCGCGACGGCATCTCTGGTGTTCTTTCTCACAGGCCGCGAGAAGTTGCGGCTGCGCGTCGGGAGTCCTGTGGGCAAGCCATCGCTCTTTCGCGCGCGCGGCTTCCGGCCGGCCCAAGCCTTCGAGGGCCAGGGCTCGGCTCCTAAGCAAGCTCTCGTCGCGGGGGTTCAAGCGGAGGCCGGCATTGGCTGCGGACAGAGCGTTCTGATTATCGGAGAGACTGCCGTAGGCCCCCGCAAGGCTTCGCCAAGCG
>JAFDFW010000776.1 GCA_019309605.1 Deltaproteobacteria bacterium
AAAGAAAGACCAGTTCTGCGATGCCTGTCACACGTACTCGGCGGTCGATCCCTACTGCTGGGGCTGCCACGTGATTCCAGAGGAGGCCCAGTGATGAAGAACAGCAGACGAGGATTCCTCAAGTTTGCCGGTCTTTCGATGGTCGGCGTGGCAGGTTCCGCTGCCGTCGCTATCAGGACCAGGGCGTCTCAGGAACACGAACCGCCCGCAACCGAAGGAAAGCGCCTGGCGCTGGTGGTAGATCTGCGCAAATTCTCCAAGGACGACGCACTGCTCGACAAGATCACCGACGCCTGCCACCGTACGCACAATGTGCCCGACTTCTCGGACGACCCCAAGAACGAGGTCAAGTGGATCTGGACCGAGGACTTCGAGACCGCCTTCCACTCGCAGGAGTTTCATTACATCCGCGAGGATCTCAAAGGGAAACCAACGCTTCTCCTGTGCAACCACTGCGACAACCCGCCGTGCACTCGGGTGTGCCCGACCCAGGCGACCTGGAAGCGGGCTTCTGATGGTGTGGTGATGATGGACTGGCACCGCTGCATCGGCTGTCGTTACTGCGTCGTCGCCTGCCCGTACGGTTCGCGCAGCTTCAATTGGAAAGATCCCAGAAAGGCGCCGAATCTGGCCGACATGGATAGCACCTATCCGACGCGGATGCGCGGAGTGGTCGAAAAATGCACCTTCTGTGACGAGCGGTTGGCGCGCGGCGAGCAGCCCGCCTGCGTCGAGGCCTGCGACAACGACGAGATGGTCTTCGGCGACCTCAACGATCCGGAATCCAAGGTTCGCCAACTCCTCGCCGAGCATCTGACCATCCGACGCAAGCCGGGCCTCGGCACCCAACCCGAGGTCTACTACATCGTCGAGGACCCGCGCACCCTGCAGGAGTTTGCACCGGCGGCGGAGGTCTTTGGAGAGGTGGGTGGTTATGCTTGAGAAGGCTCTCTCGGGCTCCCGGACGTATTGGTCCTGGATCTTCGCCCTGTTGGTCATCATCGGCGGCGGTGTGGCGTGCTGGTTCTGGCAGTTCAACGAAGGGCTGACCATCACCGGTCTCAGCCGCGACGTGGTGTGGGGCCTCTACATCGCCCAGTTCACCTTCTTGGTCGGGGTTGCCGCGTCGGCGGTGATGGTGGTCCTGCCATACTATCTCCACGACTACAAGGCGTTTGGCAAGATGACGATTCTCGGTGAGTTCCTTGCCATCCCCGCGGTCATCATGTGCATGCTCTTCATCTTCGTCGACATGGGCATGCCGAACCGCATCCTCAATGTCTTTCTCCACCCGACGCTGCACTCGATGATGTTCTGGGACACGGTTGCCCTCGGCGGCTACCTGGTGCTCAACATCGTCATCAGCCACTTCACGCTGTCGTCCGAGCGACGCGAAGAACCGCCACCCAGGTGGCTCAAACCGATCATCCTGCTCTCCATTCCGTGGGCGGTCTCGATCCACACGGTCACTGCGTTCCTGTACGCGGGTCTCGCGGCGCGGCCCTTCTGGATGACCGCGATTCTGGCGCCGCGATTCCTGGCCTCGGCATTTGCCGCGGGTCCGGCCATCCTGATCCTGCTCGCCTTTTTCGTGCGCAGGATTTCGACATTCGATCCGGGCAAGCAGGCCATCGACACACTGGCCAAGATCGTCACCTACGCCATGACGATCAACGTCTTCTTCGTGCTCATGGAGCTCTTCACCGCGCTTTACAGCGGCATCCCAGAGCATGTCCATCACTTCCAGTTCCTGTTCATGGGTCTCGAGGGTGAGAACACCCTGGCGCCGTGGATGTGGGTGTCGTCGATTCTGGCGATCGTGTCGCTGATCGTGCTGATCAACCCCAAGACCCGCGGCAATTACGGTTGGCTGCGCTTCGGCTGTGTGGCGGTGATCCTCTCGCTGTGGATCGACAAGGGGCTGGGCATGGTGATTGCCGGCTTCGTTCCGAGCCCGCTCGGAAAGGTCATCCACTACTGGCCGACCGCTCCGGAGCTCATGATCAGCATCGCGATCTACGCCATCGGTTGCCTGGTTCTCACCGGGTTGTACAAGATCGCGCTCGAGGTCAGGGGGCAGCTGAAGAAA
>JAFDFW010000777.1 GCA_019309605.1 Deltaproteobacteria bacterium
CAACCTGGGACTTTCGTTCAAGACACCCGCGTCGACATTCGCGCCTCGGCCGGACCGCCGCGCGCCGACCAAGACGCTCCCACCCCCGAAGCTGCCCATGAGGAGGTGCCGACATGACCAGCACGCCCGAAAACACCAAAGTCGACCGTCAGATCGCGATGGTGCTCGACCTCAACAAGTGCCTGAACTGTCAGACCTGCACGGTGTCCTGCAAGAAGCTCTGGAACCAGGACGAGGGCACCGACTACACGTACTGGAACAACGTCGAGACGCTGCCCGGCACCGGCTACCCGAAGCACTGGTCGGCAATCGGCGGTCGCAACGACCAGGGCGGCGTGAAGCGCGGCAAAGTGCCGAACGTCGATACCGAGTACGGGCGCGCCTGGAACTTCAACCACGACCAAGTGCACAAGCGCCAGGACGGCAAGAAGGGGCTGAAAGTCTGGCTCCGGCCGGACGGCAAAGAGCGGCCCAAGTGGGGCGCGAACTGGGACGAAGACCACGGCGAGGGCAGCTACCCAGAAGACAACCACTACTTCTACCTGCCGCGCCTGTGCAATCACTGCACCCACCCAGCGTGTCTCGATGCGTGCCCGCGCGGTTCGATCTACAAGCGCGATGAAGACGGCATCGTGCTCGTCAATCAGGACCGGTGCCACGGGTACCGCTTCTGTGTCGAGGCCTGTCCGTACAAGAAGGTCTACTACGACACGCAACGGCAGGTGGCTGCCAAGTGCATCTTCTGTTTTCCGCGTATCGAAGAAGGAGAGGCGCCTGCGTGTGCACGGCAGTGCCCAGGGCGTCTTCGTTTCGTTGGGTTCGTGGACGACAAGGAAGGGCCGATCTGGAAGCTCGTGCATAAGTGGAAGGTCGCCATTCCGCTTCATCCCGAGTACGGGCTGCAGCCGAACGTGTTCTACGTGCCGCCGATGAGCCCGCCGAAGCTCGATGCGCAGGGGCGACCGACGGGTAAGCCGCGCATCGACCCCGCGTACCTCGAGTCGCTGTTCGGCAAAGACGTTCACCAGGCGCTCGCGACAGTGGAAGCCGAGCGCGAGAAGAAGAAGCAGGGCAAGCCGAGTGAGCTGATGGACCTGCTCATCGCGTTCGATTGGAACGAGAACTTCCGGATCCCCGTCCAGGGTTCGGCAGAAAAGGACCCGCTCGATGACCGTACATAAGCTCATCGCCGCCCCGGTCGGCTTGCAGCCCGGTGGCTACATCAAGGTTGCCTACGAGGGGCGCGACAAGGCTCCGACGACGCCTTCAGCGTCCATGGACCTGAAACGCTCCGGGAAGGGCTACCGCATCGGGTTGCAGTGGCAATGTCCGAACCCGGTCAAGACGACCGGGAGCAACACGGACGTCTGGGTCGATGCGGTGGCGGTGCTGGCACCGGCAGCCGCGGGAGCCAATTGGATCACGATGGGAAGCGAGGCGCTTCCGGTTGAAGGCGCGCTGTGGCGAGCGGACCGAGAGGAGCTTCACGCGATTCTCGCCAAGGGCCTCGGAAGCGTCCACCGTCAGCCGGCCCCGGAGGGATGGAAGGCCACGTCGAGCTGGGACAACGGTGTCTGGAGCGTCACGTTCGAGCTCGATGCCTGGTCGGCGCTCACGGCGCACAAGCAAATCGCTTTGGCCGTGTGGCGCGGCGACGTGCAAGACCGCGGCGGCCTCAAGTCGGTCAGCGAAGGCTGGATCGGGTTATGACGGCGACGAGCGACAAGTATCCACCATAAGGAGGAACCGATGAGCAAGACGCGCAAGCGAGGCTTTTCGAGGCGAAGGTTCTTGAAGTGGACCGGGGCCGCGGTGGCCGCTGGAGCAGCGAGTGCCGGCGGCATTTTTCTGATTCATTTCCGCCCCCACGATGTGACCAACCCTGATCCGCTGCCGCGCGCCACACCAAAGCTCGGATCCTGGCAAGACCTCTACCGCCAACGTTGGACGTGGGACGACGTGAAGAAAGGCTCTCACGGCTGGGCCAACTGTCGCAGCGCCTGTGAGTGGGACCTCTACGTCAAGAACGGCATCGTCGTTCGGGAAGAACAAACCGCGACCTACACCCAATCTGAGCCAGGC
>JAFDFW010000778.1 GCA_019309605.1 Deltaproteobacteria bacterium
GAATCACCTCCCCGTCCGTGCGAGCGGCGATAAACGCAGCAAACCCCACGAGCTTGTAGCTCGCCGAAGTCAAATCGGTGACGGCTAGAATGGTGGACGCCATGGTGTTCATCGCAGTTGACCGATTCTCCAGCAAAGGCCGTGCCAAGCAAGAAAGCCCGCGAACTAAGCATTGACGCACCGCGGCCTTCGGAAATGGTTGCGGGCAAAACCCAAATCGCGCAGTTTTTGCGCTACCAGAAAAAGGGGACAGTCTCCTTCTTGACGGAGTTAAGCTCGTGCATGGGTGATTCTCGGCGTCACCGCGGTCCGCATCCGCTAGACGCGGAGCTCTTCTCCGCGGACAAGCTTCCGACTCTGCAAGACGCGGCCAGGGATTTGAGCTGGCTACGGACCCGAGGATACGCCGGCGCGTCGTCGCTCAAGCTGGTCGGGGACCGCCATCAACTACGCGGGCGTCAGCGGGTTGCCGTAGCCAGGTGCGCCTGTTCGGACACGGCCAAGGGCGATCGCGCGTCGAGGCTACGCGACCCATGCGCTCTAGCCGCCCGACCGCTGGTGATCGACGGGCTCAATGTGATCACGACGATCGAGGTCGCACTGGCGGGCGGGGTTCTGCTGTTGGGCAGGGACACATGCATGCGTGACATGGCCAGCTTTCATGGAAGCTACCGTCTGGTGCAGGAAACCGAGCGAGCCGTCGCCATCTTCGTAGAAGTGATCAAAGTGATGAGACCATCCGAGGTGACGGTCTACATCGACCGCCCCGTCTCGAACTCCGGTCGCCTGGCCGAGATCGTACGAGCCACGGCGACCGCGAAAGACTTGCGCCTCGAGGCCGCGACCGCGGACCGCGTCGACGAAACGCTCAAAGCGTCCACTGCCGTGGTCGCCACTGCCGACAGCGCCATCCTCGACCAATGTGGCGACTGGCTGAACCTGGCGCGCGTCGCCATCGATCAGCACCGCACGGAGCTCGAGCCGCTTTGGCTATTGGATTTGTCCTAACGGTACGCGCTGTGTGAGGAAGTCCAGCGTTGAGCGTACGATGCGGCTCCGGTGCGGTTCAATCGCGATTTCCATATGCTCGCAATCGAGCTCGATGACCGTGGCCGACTTGCAGTTCCGGGCACGCCGGATGGTCGGTCCTGGCGGATTGATTTTGTCGATCTTCGAAGGAAGGACGAGGGTCGCTCGAAGGAACCGCCGAAGCATGACCCCTGGCCGATACGCCCACAACAGTAGAGCGATACGGGCGGGAACTTCGTAGTTGAAGTCGGGGGGGACGATGGCTCTGAAGCCGGAATAGGCGTCGGGCGATGCGAGCAGGCAAAGCTCACCTGGGCTTGCCGTAATCAGAACCATGGTGGGAGGGCGACCAAACCAGGAGCCGACCAAATCTTTCAAGCCCCTTGCTACGATGCGAAGGAAAGCGAGAGGGCTCCACTGCCTCACGGCCGCCAGAGTACTGCTCAAGCCGTCGAACATGGGCGCCACCGCAATGACCGCCGCCACATTTTCATTTTTCGTGGCGGCCGAGAGCGCATGACCGCCACCGAGCGAAAAACCCCAGGTCACGATGCGGCTCGAATCGACTTCGTCCCGGGCGCGTGCGAACTCGATGACGGCTTGCCAATCTTCGAGCTGCTTGCGAATCGAAACCAATTGGCGTGGTGCCCCGCCACTGTCACCGAAGCCGCGGTAGTCGAAAAGGAGCACGGCGTACCCAGCCTCGGCAAACGCCAGCGCGAATTCGCGGAGGCTGCACTCGCGGGTCAGACCAAACCCGTGTCCCATCACGATGCAGGGCGTGGGCCCGGCCGCATCGTCCGCCGCAAAGAACCAAGCGCGACAGATGTCGTCTCCGCTGCGCAGCTCAACATCGGATTCTCGAACGGCCAAGTGCTAAGACTCGGCGATCTTCAGCGCCTCATCAAGCCCACCTCGCTTGCCGATCAACATTCGAAGCTGAATGAGCTTCGGCGGTTGATTGAAGGCAACGGCGCCGACGAGCCGACCGGCGCGGCCGTAGAGCGCAATGAATTTCTCGCTTTCGGGCGTGCCACCCGCAAGAACCAGC
>JAFDFW010000779.1 GCA_019309605.1 Deltaproteobacteria bacterium
ACAGGGGTCCGGTGAACGATGCCGAGGCCATCGTCTGTCTTCTCCAGCATGAAGACAAAACGGCCCTCGCGGTCCTCGCCGACGGCGCTGACTGGAAGAGCGTACTTCGGACCATCTTTTTCGGACGCAAACACGAAGGTCACGTCGGCCGACATCCCTGCTCGAACTTGGTCCTGGCCCTCGGTGAGTCTTACAGTCACAGGGAAAGTCGTCGCGCCACCGACGCTCGCCACGCCCACCTCGGTCACCGTTCCCGCGAACACCTTGCCTTCCAACGAGTTGAAACGCGCTTTGGCCTGAGCGCCCTTTTTGACGCTGCGGATGACGGATGCCGGGACCGATACGCTGACTTCGATCTGGTCTCCTGCAAGCAACGTGGCGACCAACTCACCGGCTTGCACGTACTCGTTCACCTCGATGTCGACCGTCGCGAGCGTACCGGTTTCTGGAGCTTTCAAATGGGTGTAGCCAAGCTGCCGCTGTCGAAGGCGGATTTGCTGGTTTGCGGCCTCGAGCCCCGCACGCCCCGACTCGTACGCGGTCCTGTCGGCATCTAGGTCCTGCCGGGAGGCGTTCTGGTTCTCGTAGAGCGCGCGCGTACGCTCGTAGGTCGCCTTCGCGTTCCGTTCCTGCGCCCGCGACTGCGCAGCCGAAGCTTGGGCGTTCTGAAGTTGGAGAGCATAGTCGGTCGGGTCCATGCGTGCGATTGTGTCGCCCTTCTTCACGGTGTCTCCGACGTTGATCGGCACCTCCAGCACTTGCCCCGAAACCTGAAAGCTGAGCCGGCTCTCTTGCCCGGCCTTCGAGACACCGGAGAATGTGCGATGCGTTGCTGCATCGCTCCCTTCGACCATCACGTAACGGACCGGACGAATGACTTCGGGTTCTTCCTGTACATCCTCGCACCCGAGGACCGCCAAGACGACGGCCATCGCAATGAGAGTAAGTTTCTTTGCCATCAGTTGTGCTCCCGTGGGTTGACTCGGGTCGGTTCGGTCGTCGTCTGGCTCGTCTGGCCTTGGCGCTTCTTCGCTGCCGCAAAGGCGTCGATTCGCTTGATAAAATCGTCGCGATATTCCTGTGTGCGCTCGAGAGAGAAGGCCCCCGCGGCGCGTTGCACTCGAAGCGCGTCGATCAAGAAGTCGTAGAGCGCGTTTGCCGCCGCCAGTGCGGCTCCAAGGGCTTGGTTCTGCGCGTCGACCAGTTGGATGATGTCGGCTGCGCCGCGCTGGTAGAGGTCGGTCACCAACTCCAGGTTTCGCGCCGAGGCCTCGGCGCCGTCGCGCGTCAGCTCGATATTGGCGTAAGAAAAGCCGGCCTGATGCAGAGCGGCCCGCACGTTTTGTTCGAGCCGCTGTGCGATCACCGCGCGGTCCGTGTGCAGGCGATCGAGCTCGCGGAAGGTTCGACGGATGCGCGCGTAGTTCGAGGTTCCGTCGAAAAGGGTGAGCGTGGCTTGCGCGCCCACGTTCCACGTGAACGTCTGGCGCCCCGGGAAGTCGAAGCCCTGAACGGGCGCAGGGGCCTCGGCGCCCGCCCCTCCCGCGTACGGAACGTGCGTAAATCCGCCGATGACCGCGATGTCCGGAATGCCGAGCTGGCGACGCTCGCCCTTGAGGAGCTCGTCCCGGGCGCTGATCGTACTGTCGATGCTACGGATCTCCGGCGAATTCAGGAGCGCCTCCTTGGCCATGAACTCGCGGAAGACTTTGAAGGACCACGGGTCTTCCAGGTACTTGGTGAGCCTTGGGTCGCTTCCCGGTGTGACTGCGCGAACGTCTTCCGGCGGAGGCACCCGGAATGGGGCCTCCAATGGGCGGTTTAGGATGCGATTGAGGTCGATCTCGGCCCGGTTGCGAGTCGCGCTCGCGCCAATGACGCTGGAGCGGCTTTCGGCGATTTGTGTCTGCCACCGAAAAACCTCTTCGCGGCCGGCTACGCCGATGGTGTTCCGCGTTTCGGCAAGCGAGAGATTCTTTCGCGTGAGCTTGAGGTTGTCGCGATTGACGCGCTCTGTGTTCTTGGCGCGGAGCACGTTGAGATAAGCCTCACCAGACTCGAGCATCGTATCGAGGCGC
>JAFDFW010000780.1 GCA_019309605.1 Deltaproteobacteria bacterium
ATCAGCCTGCGCCCTCCGACGATTCTGAGACGGAGGCAGAACAATGAGGCGTGGCTTCACACTCCTCGAAATCATCCTCGCGGTGTCGGTTCTCGCGCTGGTCGGCACGATGATCTACGGCGGTTTCTCGCAAACTGCACTGAACAAGGCGCGAATCGAGGAGGACGTCGAGCAGTCGCGAGTCGTTCACATGGCGCTCGAACGCATGGTTCGAGAGCTCTCGATGGCATTCGTGTCTACACACGTGAACCCGTCGCCCGACCTTCGCGTCGTGGAGACGGCCTTCATCGGGAAGGACAACGGTAGAGATGATCGAATCGATTTCACGTCGTTCTCGCATCGGCGTCTTTACCGAGACGCACGCGAGTCGGACCAGAACGAGATCAGCTACTTCGTCACCGAACACCCAGACGATCCCGATGTCCAGGTCCTTGCTCGCCGTGAGCAAAACCGAATCGACGATGACCCTCGACGGGGTGGCAAGTCACAGATCCTCGTCGAGAACGTCGAGGAGTTCAACCTCGAGTACTTCGACCCCCTACTGAGCGATTGGGTGCAAACCTGGGATACCGAAGATGTGCTTGCGCAACCCAATCGACTCCCCACGCAGGTGCGGATCCTGCTGGCCGTCACAGATCCGCGCCGCCGAGGCAAGGTGCAGACCTTTGGAACGCGCGTGATGATTCCGCTCACCTACGCCCTAAACCACGCGAGCTACAATCCATGAACCGGTCGGCTACGAGACCACACCGCAAGGGCTCTGAAGAAGGCGTCGCCCTCATCTTGGCAATCACGACGGTGGCGATTCTTTCTGTGATGCTGGCGGACATGCACGAAACCACTGGCACTGCCTTTGCGGTTTCGACTTCGCAGCGGGATGCCCTGCAAGCCGAGTACATGGCGAAGAGCGCCCTCAATCTGACGCGTTTGCTCATCGCCAAAGAACCCGAAGTGCGGCGTTTCATAGATCCGCTCTATCGAGGCGCCACAGGCGGGCCTGCCCCTCAGCTGCCAGTTTGGAACTTCGTCAACGAGCTTCTGGCACCGTTCTGTACGCCAGAAGACCAACGAGACACTTTGATGCAGCTTGGAATCGACTTCGGAGATACGGTCGGATTCGACGATCTACCCGGTGAATGCCACGTCATCGCTGTCAGCGAGAACGGCAAGGTCAACGTCAACGACCCGCTCTTCCTCGACGGCGAGCGAGCCCGAAACAACGTGGCAACTCAGCTCTTTTCGCTCACTGGAGGACAGCTCCCGGAGAGCCCCTACGACGCGTTGTTCACGACGGAGGATGAGACCGGCACCCTGACCACGCGCATCGATCTCATCACCGCCGTGATCGACTGGTGGGACCGCGACATTCAGCGCACCGATTTCGATCCTGGTGCCGGCGCGACCCGAACGGGCGGCACCGGCACAGAAGACGACTCGCTCTATCAGTTGTACGACACCCCCTACCGAAACAAGAACGCCCCCTTCGATTCGATCCAGGAGCTCCGTTTGGTGCGTGGTTTCAACGACGACTTCTGGGCCACGTTCGTTGAGCCGATCCCAAATGACCCAGCGTCTCGGATCATGACGATCTACGCGTCTGGGCTGATCAACATCAACGAAGCAAGCGCCCAGGTGCTGCTCGGCAGGATCTGCTCGTACGCGCCGGAGGTGAGCCTGTGTACGGATCCACTCGAAGGGCTGAAGTTCACACAAATTCTCACCACGGTTCGTCAGCTCATTCCGATCCCGTTGTTCGGTCGCCCGACAGACCTCATCGACTTCGTCGAAGGCAAGGGAACGGAGAAGGGCTTGTACAGCATGCTCACCGGTTTCTTGGGCGAGGAAAGCGAGCTCGTCTTCGTTCCTATCTAGATCCCAGAGGAGCAACGTACGCCGCTAGCGCGCTCCTTCACGACGTCGGCGCAAATCTTCACCATCGAAGCCACCGGGTTGGTGGGCCGTTCCCAGGTTCGAATCGAGTCCGTCGTCAACTTTCACGCGCGGTGGGTGCCACCGCCACCCAACACCGGTCGAATGCCGGGGTTGGGCGTCTTCCACTACTATCGGATGAATTGAAA
>JAFDFW010000781.1 GCA_019309605.1 Deltaproteobacteria bacterium
TCTTGGAATCGGCGTTAAAGCGAAGCTTGTAAAGAGCCATGTTCGAGACGATGTAGACGCCGTCGGGACCGACCGAAAACGAGTTCTGGATCTGCTCGGCAAAACCCGATTTCTCCCCGAGGAACAGCTCCCGAAAGCGTTTCCGAATCTCGGGGTACTGATCGATGTCCTGTTCCTCCAGGGCCTTCGCGGCGTCAGCGAAAAACTCCTCCGAACCCTCCGGGAGCGGCGCGAAGAGCTGCCGGATCTTGCCTTCCGCGGCGAACAATTGAATCGCCGCGGCGTAAATGCGAGGACACCCATCCTCAGTCTTTTCGCCCAATGTATCGATCACGCCGACCACGCCGTACTTCGAGGTAAACCAAACCCGGCCGTCTGCATCGGGCATGATGGCGGTGAGCATGAGTGCCTTGACTACTTCTCCGTTCGCCATGCCGCCTTCGTCATCGTCACAGGCCATCGAAGCGAACGCTTTGCGGAATCCGTGGGTCGCCCTGCCCGACTTGTGCTCGACGCCCACGTTCGCCATGTCGGCTCCGAATAAAGAGACAATCGCGGGAGGCGTAGCGCCTCATGGCATCCGCAAGCGTTGACGCGTCAGAAGAAGCACTCCTCGCTCGAGAGGAACCCTGTGAGGGTTTCGCCGCTGTCGGTCAGGCACTCGCACGCGAACTCGTCCTCCTCGGAGGGCTCGCACGAGATTGAGAAGTTGGGGTCGTTGTCCGGCCCTGCATTGACGCCGACACATCGGCCGCAGCCGCCGCCGCCATCCAAGTTGCGGCACGTGCATCCTTCCGAAGGATTGTTGGCCGGGTCACGACACGAGTTGGCCTGGCAATCCGCGTCTTCGTCACAGGGACCACCGGGTGCGACGCTGCCAGGCCCGTCCGGCGGGCTCGTCGCGCTGCACCCAGGAATTTTGCCGGTGCCCTCCGCGACGCAGACGCATGACGCAAGACCGACTTTCTCATTGTCGCAGCGTAGACCGGACGCGCAGTCTGTCTGCACACCACAAGAGCCCCCTTCGGGAACCGAGCCGGGTGCAGCGCCAACCGCCGAGCACGCCGCAACGCATTCGCAACTCGAGACGGCAACCCTATCGTTGTCGCAAACCAGCGGGAGCGCGCAGTCGCGGTCGAACTCGCAGCCACCCGTCAGCCCAGCGCCCTGGCAGACGTTGACGCAGTTGTTTCCGTCAAACACCGAACAGAACTGCGCGAATCCATCTCGCGCTGGGCAATCGCTGGGCACTCCCGGATCACACTTCCCGCCGCTTCCACTACTACAGGCGGTCAGCGCGAAAGCACACAGCGCAAAGACAGCCAGGCCGATCCCTGGACGAAACCTCGCGTGATTCATGAGACCTACCTCCTTCGAAACACCGCTACGGTGTGAGAGCAACGGTCCCACGGGTGGCTGCCGGACGTCAAGCGACGCCTTCGACGAGCCGCACGCTTCACGCGCGGATCGTGCGCCGACGGAATGGCCTGCGCTATTCCACTAGAAAGAGTGCTCGTCGCCTTGATGACTGCACCGCTTCGCCGCTGCCACGCCACTGCGCCTAGCTTTGCCGTATTTCCTACACCGAGCCATGCCGCAGCTCCTCCGAATCCGTCGCAGCACCAGCATCGGATCCGAGAGATCGTCGGTGAAACGGGCAACCCACGGATCTTTCAGCACCTCCACATTCCGCGTTCGATGACCGCTAGTTGGCTCTCGCGCGGACGCTGGAGCGTGACCTCCCTCGATTGGCAGCACGACATCGGGTTCGCCCGAGCCGAAATCGTCAGTGACCAAATAGTGACCAGAGCGCAGGGCAAGCAGCGGGATTCTAAGGTACCTCAGGGTACGTGAGTAAGAGGTCGGGTTGCATGCCTTTGACAGCGATACGCGGAAAAACCGAGTGCCCGCGTAGGGTTAGCGTATCGCTGTGCTCAGGGTTCGATTCCCACCGCCTCCACAAATGGGACTCGGCGATTCAGGGCCAGCCTCGAATCACGCTGGGTACGGGTCGTCGGGGGTGTTCCGGCGGTGCTCATGTGCCTGGTCGGACTGCCCTATTGTGAGAATGGAGTT
>JAFDFW010000782.1 GCA_019309605.1 Deltaproteobacteria bacterium
CGCCATGTCGTCTAGGAGTGTCCGGCTGAACGCGCCGGGGTTGATCGGATCGCCATCCGTGACGAAGTACGCCTGGCCGCAAACGGGAGACCCTTCGACGAGTCGTTCCGCAGCGCGGATCTGCCCGTCGACCAGGTTGTCGATGTAGGTGTAGTCCAGACGCGAGGAGGCGTCGCCGAAGAGGATGAGGGGGCCACCTTCCTTGAGCGACTCGATCAGAGGTCCAACCACGGTGTTGCGTTCGCCGGGCCCGTAGATGCCGCCAGGGCGAATGGCGCTGGTGAGTAACCCGGAGTCGCCGTTCGCAGCCAGGACGAGCTGTTCCGAAGCGACCTTCGTGGTGGAGTAGAGGTCGGGGGCCGTGCTGTAGGGCTTGACTTCGCCGACACCGCAATTCTCATCGCCGGACGCGGTGATCATCGAGCTCGTGTGAACGAGACGACGGACCCCCAATTCCTTGGCGGCGCGCAACACGGTACGCGTGCCCTCGATGTTGACGCTTCGAACGAGGTCTCCCAAGGCTTTGGGCGCATAGGTGAACGTTTCGATCATCGCCGCCGTGTGAAACACGGTGTCGACCCCTTCACACGCCTCACGAATCGCCTCCGCGGAGCGAACGTCACCGCGGAACCAGCGCAGGTTCGGGTCCTCGAACGGCGCTGGCGCCTTGTCGAATCCATGCACCTCGCAGCCGCGGGCTAGCAGGGCGCGAACCAGATTGCTTCCAACAAAGCCCGCGCTGCCCGTAACCAAGCAGCGGACGCCATCAACCGGTCTTACTCGTTCCATCGGGCCGACACCCTGACAAATCAGCAGTCGGCAGGCAACCGGCGCTCACCTCGAGTGATTCTGAATTTCAGATCGGGGGGGCATGTCGGGAAACCTGTCCAAGTGTCAGCGTCAGTGTTGGCTACGGGGGCGGGGGCGGGGGGAGCGTGTCCCTCCCCTTCGGCACGCCCAACACCGCTCTCAGAACCCGCTGCTCGACTTGGCGTTCCAACCTGATCGGCGTTGGGATTCGCAGTAGGATATTCACAGTGTTCTTGTCGACTACCTGGTAAGTAATCCGCGGGTCGACGATTGGCGGGTTCAGCCCGTGCCGGCGATAACGCGCTGCCATGGGACGGCGGACGTCCTCGAGGAAGCCCGCGCACGCTTCCTGCGCAGCTGTGAGGGCCTTGCGCTCAATCGCGGCCAGGTCGGAGTTGCGATCGACTGGAATGGTCATCAAGTGCAGCATGTACTCGCCGGCGAGGCTCTCGTTGAGCACGGGCTCCGTCATGAACAGGCTGTTGGGGATGCTGATGGTGCGCCCGGTGCGTTGATGCCCCTGCGCGACTTCGAGCACCAGCGTCCCCAGCAGCCCCGTATCGATGACGTCGCCGCGAACCCCTCCGACGTTGATCCGATCGCCGACTTGGAACGCGTTCGAGCTGATGCGATACGCCGCTCCCTGAACGCAGGCGAACGTTTCCCTCATAGCCCAGACGACCGCCATCGCGAGGACCGCAAACGACACGGCAAGGGCTTGAAGCTCGGCTGCCCAGATGATGAATAGGCCCAATGCCAGGATCGCATAGGAGAAACCCCGAATCTGTGCGGCCCAGCGGAGCTGGAACTTGTCGTTGCTCGGCAGCCTGCGGCGAACAAAACCAACGGCGGCGTAGCGAAGGATCATCACCGTCAGGAACAAGATCAGCGTCGCGACACCGTCTCTCAGCAGCACGCGATCTTGAAGAAACTCGGTGAACGTCGATGGCATCGTGTACCTATCTCGCCTTGACGGACACGCCGTCGCGCACGCTGTCACTCGGATAGGCGATCACCGAATCGCCCTCCACCAAGCCCGACAACACCTCGGTTTCGAGCCCGTTTGTTTCCCCGAGCTCCACGGTTCGAACGATCGCGGTTCCCTCTTCAACGACGAACGTGGCCCAAGCTTCCTCCGAACGAAACACAGCACTCGCAGGAACCTTCAACACGTTCTCTCCCTCCCAGACCGAGATGCGCGCTTCGACTCTGTAGCCGTCTCCCAAGCTGGACCAAAGCTCGCGACCGTCGTCCATGTCGATGATCTCACGTTCACACGCTGCTCCTCCACACCAAGCGCCGACAGCTTGGTGAACGCGGACGGCTCCACGACACGCACGTGACCGCGGAGGGAATTCTTGCCACCCCAGCGCTCGATCGTAGTCGCCGCTCCGGCCGGAATGCGCGTCGCGTCCTGGCTCAGCACGTCAACCACCACCTCGAGAGCGGATGGGTCACCCACCTCGACAATGGCTGTGCCGCTCGGAGCAACGCCTTCACTCTCCTGAAACACTTTGAGGACCTGGCCGGCGACGGGTGATCTGATATCAAGCTGCTCGCCTTCCTCTCCCTTCCCGGTCAGCTGCATGAGCGCACTCTGTGCAAGCGTCAGCTGGTGCTCCGCAACGCGTCCGCCAAATTCTGCGGACCGGAGGTCTTCCTCGCTCCCGCGATAGGTGGACACAGCGCGGTCCGCGTCGCTCCGTGCCAATCCCCCTTGCTGCACGACCGCGAGCGCTCGTTCCGATTCCTGTTTTGCGAAATCCCGCTGAAACCTCGCGCGGTTGACGGCCGCCTGTGCCTGACGCCGAGCAGCGATCGCCGAATCCACACGCGCTTTCGCCTCGGCTCTGGTGCGAGAATCGAGAAGCGGGGGAGGCAACGGAACCAGGCGCGCGAGGATCTGGCCCTCCTCGATCGCATCGCCGGCCTCCAGGTCGAGGCGGGCTAGGTTGCCGGTAAGCGGTGCGGAAACGAGATACCGATCTTTGACTCGGGTTCGGCCGTCTTCGTTGACGGTGACGACCAGCGGCCCTCGCACGAC
>JAFDFW010000783.1 GCA_019309605.1 Deltaproteobacteria bacterium
TTGAGCACCGACAGCGGCGGTGCGATCTATTACACGACGGACCTCACCCCCGTTCTGGACGAGGACGGCGCGGTGCAGGGCACGGAGTACACCGGACCAATCACGATCACATCCACCACGGTCTTGAAGTTCCTCACCGTGGTCGACCCGGGCGCCGGTGGGGCTGGCGGCGACAGCGGCCCCTCGTACTCCGCCGGGCAGATGGAAGGCTACACGCTGACCGAAACCCCCATTCGAGACGAGTGGGCCAAGAGCGGGCACGGTGACATCACCGCGGAGGCCTGGCGACACTGGGATGAGGACGGTTCGGTCTCGAGCCGGTGTGCGAAGTGTCACGGACCGCAAGCAAACGATGACCCGCCGCCCGACGTGGGCTTCCTTGAGTATCTCGCGACCAGTGACAACGACCTTTCGGCCCCGCTTCCGCTCGGTATCGACTGCGTCAACTGCCACCAGACTTTCCCGACGGTCTACTCTAACCTGGCGAAATTCGGCCTCCCGGACGGTGGGCTCGAGCCTGTGGAGTTCCCATCCACCGAACACGTTTCCCTCTATGGTCCAAGCAACATCTGTATGGTCTGCCACCAGGGACGCGAGTCCGGTCAGAGTGTGCAGGACGAAATCGACGCGGACGATGGCGAAGGGCCCTATGGCTTCACCAACATCCACTACTACGCGGCCGCGGCCACCTTCTTCGGAGGCGAGACCTATGGCGGGTTCCAGTATCTCGGCGAGGAGTACAGGCCCCGGAACACGTTCCCCTCGCACCCTGACTCATTTTCGACCTGCGTCGGCTGCCACATGACCAACGCCGAGGGCGGGGAAATGCACACGTGGATCCCAGCGGTCGACTCTTGCATCAGCTGCCACGACGGCACGAGCTTCGAGACTCTCGGCGGCTCGCCCGGTCAGAGCTACACGAACATCGAGACCCTGCTGCCTGAGCTCTACGCAGCCATTCAGGACTACGCGGAGAACGTGATCGGGAAGCCGGTGCTCTACGACAGCCACGCCTATCCATATTGGTTCCACGACAACGGCATGGGCGCCAACTACGGCAACCGTTACACGGACTTCGACGCACAGCTTCTGCCGGCCGCGTACAACTATCAGGTTGGCCTTAAGGATCCGAATGGCTTCATCCACAACGGGACCTATCTCCAGCAGCTCTTCTACGACTCGATCGTGGACCTCGGCGACACGCCATCGGTGGCGGTCGCTGGTCGCGGAGAGATGACCATCGAAGGGTCGGCCATCGGTACGGCGTCGAAGTCGCAGCAGTGGCAGATCAGTGCGCATGGAGCGGCCGGCACCGAGCCATTCCGCCACTGGGACGAGGACTACGAGCCGGATGGTTACACACCGAGCGGCATCTCGGCCTCGTGCACCAGGTGTCACAGCACGCCGGGCTTTGAGGAGTATGCGATGGGCGACGCGACGACCGGGACGATGCCCACGACGGCCGCCGATTGCTGGTCGTGCCACAACAACAACGACCTGTTTGACAACGCGGAGACGCGCTACGACGATTTGGGTACGAACACGGCTCTTGCGTCGATTGTGTTCCCGTCCGGCGACGAGGCCTCGTTCGACAACGCAAGCAACATTTGCATGGGCTGCCACCAGGGTCGGTCCTCCAAGGTCCAGGTGGACGCTGCAACGCCGAACTCCACGGTACAGATGCCCACCGACTACGACTCGTACAACTTCATCAACATCCACTACTACGCGGCGGCCGCGACCCTGTTCGGCACCGACGTCCAGGGTGGGTACGAGTACGACACTGAGACGTACCGCGGGCAGAACACCTTCGTGGGCCTTCACACTCTGGACGGTCGGACGCTGGTCGACTGCATCGGGTGCCACTTGAACGCTTCCGACGCGCCTGGCGACAAGAAGAGGCACACGTTCCTGCCGCAGGTCAAGGACTGCAACCTGTGTCATAGCGGCCAGGACTTCGAGGACCTCAGCGGATCGCCCGGCGACAACTTCCGCGAGATCAACGTCTTGTTGGAGGACTTGATCGCGGCGATACAGGACTACGGAGTGAACGGCTTGCCTCAAGCATCT
>JAFDFW010000127.1 GCA_019309605.1 Deltaproteobacteria bacterium
GCCTCGGCACTGGCAGCCGTGCTCGCGCTCGCGTGGCTACCCCGAGACCACTTGGCTGGCCAGGTCGCTCTAGCCATCGTCGCCATCGGCATCCTCGCAACATTCGTAGCCGAAGTCCCAACCACTATCCGCGTCGCCCGCGGAGCCCCCATGCCGCGCGGCTATGTCTACCGCTCCAAAAGCTCGGACGACTAGCAGCCACCCCCTACGGCATCGGCGCGCCGGTAGTCCAGGTTCCGAGCTGAATCTCGCACGCGCCCTGGAGCTCGCCCAACGAAGGCCAATCGCCGCCGGCACCGAAATGTTGAATCTGGCCGCGGAACGAAATCTGGACCGCCGCCGCACGAAAGTCGCACTGGCCGATCTGGCCTGCGGTCGAGCAGGGATCCTCGGAGCACACGACCCCGCCGCCCGCGCTGCATACCTCATCGAAAGCCGGCGCGATCGCGGCATTGGGGTAGATGTCGGTGCACAGCGACGGCGCCTCGGTCGCGTAGAAGCTTCCGACGAGGTCACCGCCTGGGTCCATCCCGCAGCCCGCGGACGGCATCTGAAAGCGACCGTTGATGGGTACCGGGGTGACACGAGTCTCGTTGCCGACTCGCTCCACATGGCAGATGGTGCCGCTGACATTGGCGACCAAATCATCCTCTCGGCTGAACGAGACGATCTCGACGTTGACGAAGTCTCCACACTCGCCTTCACCCAGTCCACCGCCGAATCCCTCCGTCGGCATCGGGTCATCCGTGTACTGGACCAAGACGAGGGCCTCGAAGCTCCCGGTTGCGCCCGTGCACTCGAGCGTGCGCCCGTTGTGGCCTACGATGAGCAGGGTCGCCATTGGCACCGAGAACTCGTCGAACTGCGCTAGCGTCACCTGCCAAACCAAGCGACCCTCGCCGTCCGTGATGCCCATCGGAAAGGGCGCGAACACGAAATCACCGCGCGCCGTGCCCGCACCGCCGACGGTGAGCGTCCACAACGACTCGATCGCAGGGCCGACCGTGAGCTTGATCGGATGACGGCTGTACACGGTTCCGCTTTCCTCGGGGAGCGTGACGCGAGCTTCGATTTCAACCTCGGTAGGACTGCGGATCTCTTGGTTGAACGAGACGGGGATGGTCATGACGGTCCCGCCCAAGATCGGATCGTCGACCTCGAACTCCCGACTGATCGGCCCGCCGTTGCCGTCAAAGATCTGGACTTTGAACTCCTTGGCCTCGACTTCCGCGAACCCTACAATCTCCACGGTGACATCGACCACGGTGTTCCCTTCAGGGGTGATCTCCCGCGCTTCGAGCATGCCGCCTTCGTCGGGGAAGGGCACGAGGCCGTTGGGGTCGATGATCGAGATGATCTCGCGGACTCGGATCTTCTCCTCACCATTGCCCTTGCTCACGATGGTGAGCTTCGGGTTTTTGTCGCCTCGCGTGAACTCGTCGAGGTTGGCCTCTCTCACATCTTTGAGAGCGTCCTCGAGAGTTTCGCCCTTGATGATCAGTCGGTCGAACAGGACGCCGATGGTTTGGTTGTCGTCGGCCGAGTTGATGACGTCGGACCAGCCGAGGATCGCACCCCGCGCACCGGACCCGATGTCGAGCGGCACTGTGTGACTCGTACAGGCACGCAGGTAGAGAAACGCGTTCTTCAGACCGCTGGGGTACTTATCTTGGTGCCAGATCTCGTCGTAACCCCAGTACTTGATCGTGACGTCCGTGAGCACGCCGTCGCCCGGCATGAATCCGGGGACTGGAATCCACGCCATCTTCAGGTTGCCGCAGAACACTCCGTCGCTGTCCAGATCCGCGACCTCGGCGTTTTCGTACGCGTCGAGCCTCTCCTTTTGCGCTGGGGTGATGCTTGCGACGACGAATGGACGCGGGCGGCCGAAAAGCGCCCTGAGTGTGGTCGTGTCCCCGCCGGTGAGCTCATCCCCGTTCCCGAGCTCGACAATTTCGTTTCGCAGCCAACCCGACTCCTCGCACATTCTCCCTGAGAACAAGGCCGAATACGTAGGATTGTCGGTAGGTAAATGCTTGCCGTGGGTGGTCACCCAGATGAAGCGGTAGTCGTTCCAGTTTCCGAAATGCTCGTCCAGGACATCCCGGTTCGTGAGGTGGTCGACCGTCTCGTAGTCGTGCAGCTTGGAGAGCTCGTTCTGCCATGTGGCGACTGGCGTCACGATGAACTCCTCGAACGGTTCGATGATGAGCGCCTTTTTCTTTATCTTCGTTTCGGAGTCGTCCTCGCGAAGGACGCGTTTCGGGACGGGCCCGCTCGCTCCCGACTTTGCGGTGAGTTCCGCAGGGTTTTCCCGCGCGATTCCCGGACCGGGATCATAGAACCACTGGGCCGAACCCCCGGTGACCCGAAAGCGAATCGCGTTCGAATCCCCGACCACATGAGCGACGTCTTCTTGCGTCTTCAGCCAAGCCGCGACGTCATCGAAGGATTCACCTGCTGCCAAGCGCTCCTGCACCTCGCCGACGTATTGATGAGAAAGCGCCCGCGCTTCCGGAGTGACATCCGCCGGTGAGCACGGATATCCCTCGAGCCTGCACTCGCCGGTGACTGGGATGCCCCCGTCCGGGTCTGGCATACCCCCGTCGGGATCGACCTGATTTGCCGTGCTCGAGCAGGCGCCGACGGGCAAGGCGAAGGCGAGAAAGATGAGACATGCCGAGCGAGTCATCCGACCGTTTTACGGCAGCTCCTCCGAGATAATCAAGGTAGGAGTCCGCGGTTGTGACCCAACGCACAAGGGGCTTCGCACCTCCGGGTGACAGGCGCCCGTGATGCAGGGCGGTTCCGTTCGTCAACCAACCTCTGCAGCGTAAGACTCACAAAACAAAACCGTCACGCCACCCGATGCAAAGCTCCCGAAACCCCGCGCCATCTGCTGCCCGAGCTCCGAGTTCAGCCCACTCTGCATCGCTTCCTCGGATGCAAAGCACAACTCTGCAATGAGATAGAAAGGCGAGTCACCCTTTGCGGCGCCAGACACCCGATTGATGTCGAGCGCCTGCAGCCCTGGAAGTTTGCCTAGCAAAGGTTGGTGCACCTGCTCGAAGTGCTGATCAAAACCTGGCGGGTCGATCGGGTTCCCAAAAAGCACGATGACTTTGACCATGATGATCACCGCTTCCGCCCGCCAACGCACCTCCTGTGAAATGAGCTCAAACACCGTGTTCAGACTGGCCAAGGCGGGGTGCGAAAGGGTCCCGATAGCGTGCTGGATCGTCCCCAAAATCTCGCGATCAGGCCCTGATTGAGGAAAAACCACGGGCGCGAGACGATATGGCGATGATCCTCGAACGCCTATTTGAGAACTTGGTGCTAACGGTGGATCCCTTCGCGACCTGTCAGTTGTCCGACGGGTGGAGGCTCAAACTTCCGTGCCGTGATTGGGTGACGTTCCACTACACGCTGCACGGCGGCGGCGGGCTGCGCCTCTCGACAGGTGAGACCCTTCCGCTCCAAACCAACTCGCTCGCGATCATGCCCCCGAACTTCACCCATGCCATCGAGTGCGGTTCCGAGGTGCATCACGAAACGGGAGTGGAGGGTCAGGTAACCGACGCGCCCCTGTGTGAGTTCGTCGCCGGCAATCTCGATGAAGTGAGCCTAACAATTGCCTGCGGCCGCATTCAGGTGACCTACGGCGAAGGCCTCGGCCTTTTCGACCGCATGGAGAAAGCCCTCGTCCTCGATTTCAACGACTCGCCACAAATGCGTGCCACGTTCGAGGCGCTCGTGAGCGAGTATCACGAAACGGGCCCCGCTAGCCACGCCATGATGACGGCGCTCATGAACCAGTGCTTGATCATGGTGCTGAGACGCGTGAGCGACGAGGCCCAAGGCTCGCTGCCCTGGTTGTCGGCTCTAGAGGACCCGCAGCTAGCGAGCGTCATCGATGCGATGCTCGAACACCCCGAGCAGAACCACACGGTCGAGTCACTCGCATCGATCGCTCACATGAGCCGGTCGGCTTTCGCGCGCCGGTTCGCGGAGTGCTTCAACCGACCCCCAATGGACTACCTGCGCGACGTCCGCCTCCGCCGCGCCGCCCAGCTTCTATCCCGAGGCGATCTATCCGTAGACGAGATAGCAGGCAAAGTAGGCTTCTCCAGCCGCAGCCACTTCTCCCGCACATTCCGAGACCACTTCGGCACTCCCCCGCTAACATTCCGCGAAGACCTAGCCGCCCAGTGAGCCGCCTGACGGCCTTGCGGGGGATTGCTGGAGACACTCCGGTAGGAACCGGAGCGCCTCCAGCACGATTCATTGTGCCCGCTTAGACGGGTTCATGGACTGCTTACTAGCATTGCGGTCCGCAGACCCCGGCGGCGGCTGCCGCGTCGCAGAATTCGCACTCGACGATGGCGTTGCAAATTACCTCTTGGATGTGCTTCAAGTCGCCAGCGTTCGGGGCGCCCTCAAGCTGCACCGATGCGCTGTTGGTCAGCCCCTCGAGATCGCCGCTCGCAAAGCCCGCACCGCAAGCCGGTACGCTGAAGAAGCCCAACAAGGCCGCTCCCACCTCCGGACACTCCAAATCCGTGGGGACGCATCCAAAGTTCCAACACGCTTGTGCGGCACCCATGGCCCTAGCCACGATCGAGTTGCAAGTGCCGTTGTCGTTGTCCGCGTGAGCACCTGATGCCGAAATAGCCACCGCGACAAGCGCGGCGAACGCAATAGAGAGTAGTGTTTTCATGACCTCTTTCTTTCGTAGATTCTGAAAGAGGGAGCGGCGCGGCTGGGTACGTCGCAACGCTCCCAGACCCACGAGGCTCTCGCCAACACCAATAACCGTTTATACGTAGTTGTTTGGGTTGTTTGCGTCACCCGCGCGCCTCCGCGCCGTGCTAGAGTTCAATCCCGCCCGCGACACGATCGATGAGTTCACACTCATCCAGAATTAGTGACGCCACAGTACAATGCTGGCAGTGCAACACCCCTAAGCCGCGCAGGGATTGCGCGTCGGGCGCTCAAACGCAGCACGTTCGCGATGCGGCCCTCGGAAGTACGGGAAAAGCAAGCGCCGGAGGGTGGCATGCATGTTGCTCCATCCAAGTTGAACCACGCACGTGTTTTGGATGCGCGGGGCAATGAGTGGAGTACTAAGATGAAACATTGGTCTTTGACGCTCGCGTGGGTGCTCGCTTTGGCGAGCATTCCCCTGATCGGCATCGCGGCCTGTGGCGATGACGGCGCGACGCTAGCAGCGGAGCTCTTCGGTACCTGGGATGCTGTGTCCATCGAAGCAGAAGGAATGAGCACGAGTTGTCCGGGAGAAATCGAAATCACGGACACTCTCGAAAAGCGATAGAAACGTTCAGCGCAGCCCGAGCTTGCTTAGCATCTTCCTTTGTGTGTCAACTTGAGACCTGATTGAGCCGCACTTGCGGCGAGGCGAGTTTCCGATGAAGCAAGCCAGCGCGACTCTGATTGAGCTCACAGAAGCCGTCTATGACCTGGAAATGGAAGACGGCGCGTGGATCCCCAATCTGCTGCAAGTCGGGCTTCCGATCCTCGACCGTGGGCTCGGCGTCGCTGCAATTGCGTACACGCGCGACCCCAACGCTCCCGACTTCATCGTGCACCAGAAATTCGCCGCCTCGGGTCCCCCTGACCTCGTAGCGCGGCTTGATCGTGTAGCAAGCGAATTGCCCCGCGAGGTTTATCGGGAGCTGTTGCGCCCCGGCCTCGTCTCGACACTTTCCAAGGTGGCGGCGGACCACCCCGAATGCTTGGAGGCGTACGCGCGGCACATAGAGGGTTGCCGTGACGTGTTTGGCATGACTGCGGTCGATCCCAATGGTCTCGGAATCTTGGTGATCGCGTGTCTCCCGGAAGTCACCACGCTGAGGGGACGAGAGCGTGAGCTGTGGAAGATGGTCGGCGCGCACGTGGCCGCTGGGCACCGCCTGCGCGGCGCCATGGTCAGCGTGAAGAGCACTACCGGACTGCCGCGCGATGCCGAGGCGGTCATCGACCCAACACGGATCCGACTCACTGACGCAGCCGGCCTTGCGCAGAACAAGGAAGCCGCCCATGCGCTGCGCGAGGCCGCGGTTCGAATCGATCGTGCGCGCGGCAAGACGCGAAAGAGCGACCCTGGTGGAGCGCTCGAAATGTGGAGGAGCTTGACGGAGGGTCGATGGTCGCTCGTCGACTGGTTCGACAGCG
>JAFDFW010000784.1 GCA_019309605.1 Deltaproteobacteria bacterium
GATGTTCGCGCACACCGACATCAAGCAAGCACCCTGGTACGTCGTGCATGGTGACGACAAACGGCGCGCGCGCCTCAACGTGATCGCGCACTTCCTCAGCTTGATCCCCTATCAGGAAGTGCCCCAGCCTCACCTCGAGCTTCCCGAGCGGCAGAATAAGATCAAGTACATGCGGCCGCCAATGGGCGACCAAACCTTCGTTCCTGAGGTGTTCTGACTCAGAGTGTTGCGCGGACGCATTGCGGTTCGGGTTTCTCGGCTCCACAATTGATGCGCTTCGTCGCGCCCTCCTGACCCCGCCATGACGTCCGCCTCCCCCCGCCAGTCCAAGCAGCCCGCCATCGTCGCGCTCAGCATCTGCCTCTTGGTGGCCGTTGGTTGCACGGGGTTGTTTCAGAGCATTGGCGCCCGGTGGGTGACTCGGCAGATTGCCGTCGAGTTCAATCTCGACGAGGCGCAGACCGCAGCAACGCGCGCCTCGGTCGATCGGATCATTGCGGCTGCACCGAGGGCGCTCGGGAGCAAGGTCGACATGTTGGTCGCCACGGTCGACGCCGCGATCGCCAAAGGCTTGACCGAGAAGAAGTTGCTCGGGATGGAGCGCCAGGTCGATGCCCTTCTCGACACCATTGCCGGGGCCATCATCGACGAAGCGGCTCCGATCATGGCCACCCTTCGAGACGAGCAGGTCGACTTTGTCGAGGCACGAATCCAAACGCGACTCGACGAGGCAAGGGAAGAGCTTGCCGAGCCGAAGGAAAAGCGTGTCGAGAAGCGGCAGGACGAGTTTGTCGATGCGGTGCAAGACTGGTCGGGCGACCTCAGCGACCCACAGGTCGATGCGCTGCGTAAGTTCGTTGCCGGCCTTCCCGATGAAGCGGCCGCGCGACTCGCGACCGACGAACGTCGCATCGAGGCCGTGCGCGAGGTGTTTCGCAAGCATCCAGACGCGCAGACGATCCGCGACACCCTATGGAAAATGTGGAAGAACCGCGAGGACTGGGGCCCGCACGCGCGTCCTCCCCAAGCGCGCAGAGCCGAGGGCCGCCAGGCGTTGCTCTTCGTCTACGGCCTCCTCGATGCCGAGCAGAAGGACCACGCAAGCAAACACCTCCACGAGCTTCACGACAAGCTGAAGACCTTCTTAGGCACCGCCGGGACTTAGAAGAGGCCAGGCCCGTGTTTCTTTTTAGAAGAGCCAGCCTAGGAACATTTTGAAGACGTGGGTGTTGGTGCGGAACTCGGTCTTCGTCGCGCTGTTCATGTTGATCGTGTAGTTGAAATCGAAGTTCAGCGGACCCAGGTCGAACTGCACGCCGAGGCGTGCGCCTGCGATGTAGATCGCGATGGGGTAGCCCGGAACGTCGTGAGGCTTGAACTTGAGCGCCTTGCGATTGCCGTTGAGGTCGACAAAGCCTCGAATGTTGAACGTGTTGACCAGTCCTCCGTAGAGGAAGAGCTTGAAGTAGGGGTTTGCGTAAGGGACGTAGCCCGCGGTCATCGGAATCTCGAGCGAGTTCATCCGTGCCGTCTCGCCGAGCAGGAGCCCAACAAGCGGATCTCCCTCGAGCTCTGCGATCAGTACCAGCTCTTCACTGACCTCGAAGTAGAAGCGACTAAACCCGATGCCGATTTCGCCAAAGACCTTGCCGGCGCGAACGCGTGCCGACAGCATGAGCCCCCAGTTGGTGAACGTCGCAGGTTGGGTTCCACCGACGGTGCCTTCGAAGACGGGGTTGTCGGGGCCGCCGCTATACAGATCGATGGTGGGGACCTTCGAGACGAACGTGGTGCTGCCGACCCCCACCGCGACCTTGACGTCCATCTTTGGCACGGCCGACGCCGAGCTTGGCGCTAGCCATGCCGAGGTGCAGAGCGAGAGCAGGGCAAGGGCAGGGAGTAGTTTCTTCATCGGATCAAATCCATCAAGGTTTGCGACGCGAGGCATCAAGCTGGGAAGTAGTAGTCCTTGCCGTCGATGACGAACCTCTTGTCCATGATGCGTGGCCACATCGGTTTCACCTTTAGCTTGTTCTTTTGCCACTCCTCGTGCTCTTCGTGGAGCTTC
>JAFDFW010000785.1 GCA_019309605.1 Deltaproteobacteria bacterium
GTGTTGGCCAGCCCGTCCGCGGCGGCCGATGCCGAAGGCAAAAAGGCGGCGGCCGAGGCTCCGGAGAATCCACGCTCCGAGTACTGGGGCGCGGTGCGCCATGGCGTGCAGGGCTACTCGGCCGTCACCGGTCCGGAAGCCAACGTGCTGATTCAAGACAGCGGCCAGACCTGGCGTGAAGTGCGCAACGGGCCCGCGTCGACTATCGGCGCTTGGCTGATGGCCGCGGTACTGCTTGCCCTGGGGTTGCTCCAGATCTTCAAAGGGACGTGGAAGCTGGATCACCGCACAGGCAAGACGATTCTGCGTTGGTCGGCCTTCGACCGCTTCATTCATTGGGGGCTGGCCCTCACCTTCATTGCGCTGGCATTGACGGGGCTAGGCCTGTTGTTCGGCAGATACGTGCTGATGCCCCTCATGGGCAAGGAAGCCTTCGGGGCCTTGTCGGCCGTCTCCAAGCCCGTGCATGATTACGTTTCACCGTTCTTCATCGTCTTCCTGCTGCTGACTCTGGCCGCCTGGACGAAACACAATTTACCGAAGGCCTATGACTGGGAATGGCTCAAGAAGGTTGGCGGTTACCTGACCCGTGAGCACGCGCCCGCGGGCTTCATCAATGCCGGTGAAAAGGTCTGGTACTGGTTTCTGATCCTGGGCGGCATCGCGGTGGTCGTATCTGGTCTCTTCATGCTGACACCGAATTTCGACTGGACACGGTCCACCATGCAGGTGTCCAGTATTGTCCATATCGCTTCCGGGATCGGTTTGATCAGCTTCTCTTTCGTGCACATGTACATGTCGACGCTCGGCAACGAGGGGACGTTCCAAGCCATGGTGAGCGGCGACGTCGACGAGCGCTGGGCGGAACTGCATCACGACGTTTGGTATGATGAACTCATGGCGCAGCGGGGGTCTGCGGAAGCTAAAGCGGAGAGCACAGCAGGTTAACCACGTTGCTTCGCTCTTGGACACCGCGGATCCTGCTCATCGTTGCGCTCGCGAGCACGAGCAGCGCGTTCGCCCAGGCTCCGGATGCGGGTGCGCCGGCAGAGGAAGCCAAGAAAGAACGCCCACGGCTGATCAAGACCGACGGCAAACACGAAGATAACGAACAACTCGGTGGAGAACCGTCGCTCACCGAAACCAAGCAGGAGCCCGCAGCCCAGGTCGAAGGGGAGGGGAGCCCGGCTGAGGACTGCGACCTCGACTGTCTCGAAGCTCGACTGGACAAAGAACAAGCCGACGAACAGGAGAAGAAGGGCACCCTCCAAGTCGCCGAGGAAACCGGTTCGCTCGGTGAAGAGGTGCAGGACGACGCGGGAGACGCCCTCGCGGCCGAGCCGAGCACGACCCAGCTCGACGCGGCGGCGGTGCCGGAAGGTCGGAAGCTACCCACGCGCCTTGGACCCGTACGAATCAAGGTCGGGAAGACAGACGACTGGATCGGAATCGGCTTCGCCGCGCAGTTGGAGTTCGAGTACGACCAGCAGCTCGAGGGCGCAGGGTTCGAGAGGCAGTCGAACGAGTTTCTCGAGTTTCGCCGTATCCGCTTCACGCTTTCGAGCTCGTTCATCGACGGGCGGATCAAAAGCCGCTTTCAGATCAACCTCACCCCCAGCGCCTTCGATCTGATCGACATGTGGTTCGCGTTCACGCGGTTCAAGTTTGCAGCGTTCCGCGTCGGGCAGTTCAAGATCCCCTTCGACCGGTACCGTGCGACGTCCTACGCGGCGCTCTCGTTCGTCGACTGGCCGCCCACCACCCGCATGTTCGGGTCCGAGCGTCAAATCGGAGCCGAGATGTTCGCTCGCAGCTTTCGCGATCTGGAGTACGCCTTCGGAGTCTTCAACGGGACCAACGTGCGCGCCGCTCACGGGGTCGGCATCACCGAGGTGTACGGCGAAAAGGTTCGAAACCGCTCGAACATTGGCTTTGGAGAGGTCGTGAGCGAGTTTCATCCCGAGCTCACCGGCCGGTTCGCCAAGAACTTCGGGCAGATCAACACCGACGCGAACAGCGATTTGCTGGGCACCAAAGAGCTGCGGCATAGCTTGGGAGCGGGATTT
>JAFDFW010000786.1 GCA_019309605.1 Deltaproteobacteria bacterium
TGCTCTTCGTCACCGATCAAGACGAGCTTCCCTTCGAACTTGGCGCGCCGGATGAACTCCGCGGCGCGCAACCCCGCCAAGGACGCGCCGACGACGGCAATCCGACTCATCGCTGTCATCTATCGAAGGGATCGTTCTTCTGATTGGTCATCGCGATCGCTTGCGTCACGAGCGTCTTGAGGTCCTTCGCCGCCCCCCGAACCACCTGAAGAAGCCCAGACACGAGCTCCGCATGATCATGAGGGACTCCCTCGAGGTACGAAGGGGGCCGAGACGCCGGCGCTGGCGCTGGCGCGGACACCTCGTAAAGCCGACGCGTTCGCGTCGTCGACGGGGCTTCGCTGGCACCCTGCCCCGTGGCCGATGCTTCGGCATCGGCTTTACGGGGTGGCACTGTCGCTGCTGCCTTCTTCTTTGCTCGGGGCTTTGCTGGCTTCGTCGGCCTGCTCGACTTCGCAGGCCCTTTGGTCGTCCGCTTCTTCGCGGGCGCCTTGCTCGCCCGCTTCTTGGCCGCCTTCCTTGCGGGCGTTCGCTTCTTCGTAGCCTTCTTCGCGGGCGTTCGCTTGTTCGCCATGGCGCCTCCCAGATCGCGCACCTTATCCGAAACGTTGCTGAGAGCAAGCTCGTGCGACGCGTTTAGTGCTCGAGGACGTAGACGAACTCGAGCTGCTCGGGTCGCGCGGGCGGCTTGATCGCCTCGGGGATCAAGCCGACTTCTTGGTATCCCACTGCCTCCAGCACGCTGAGCATGAGCGTATCGCGCGTGGGCACCCGCGCGAACACATACTGAAGAGGCGTGCGAGCCGCGTGGCGGGTTGCGTGCGTCAGCAAGGCACGCCCGAGCCCGGAGCTCTGCTGACCCAAGCACGTGGTCGCCTCGGCAGCATGACGTCGATTCACAGGATCGCCGCTGCCGGCGGAGAGCATTTCCCATCCCAGCATCGCTCCGTGCCCGTTCTCTGCGACCCAGAACTGAAACACCTCATCTTGGGACCGCAGCGCTCGATCGAAGAATTCATACAGTCGAAGCTCGCGCGGGATGCTGCCGTCCCAGTGTGCCCAGTGGGATGCGTGCCTCTCGCAAACCCGCAGCACACCCGCAAGGTCCGAAGCGCCACCTTGGCGGATGAGAAGCCGGCTGGCCGGCGGGATCGTGGATGTACGAAGCACCGGACCTTTGTGTATATCCCGGGGCCACTCGGTTGGGCAATCCCCTCATTCGGGACCCGCAAAAAGGGGGGCCGGCGCGCCTACTGGACCGAAGGACAGCTGATCGGGTTCGACGTCGCTGTATTGTTGTCGTCGTTGCACTCGTTGTACCGCTGGCCGCCCATCCCGTCGTCGTCGACCGTCGCCGACAGCACGATCCCAGTGACCTGCGGATCCTCGGGAACCTCGAACACCACCGCGAGCAGCTCCGATTGTCCGGGAAGCAACCAGTCGGTGGTGGCGACGGTGCCGAGATCGAAGACACGATTGTCGTCCGTGGTGACGACCACATGCGTGAGGATCCCCGCCGGAACGCTTAGCGACCCGTCGTTGCCGACGACCACCGCCAATGTGAACTGGTTCTCGTCGCAGTCGAGTCTGAAGATCTCACGCACGACGAAGTCGGGCGCATCGAACAGCCCGCCCGGTTGGACGTTCTGCCTGAAGTTGTTGAGCCGGGAGCGCGTCCAGTTGGTCTCTGGCACACGCGGAATCTGACCGTCCTCGGTGACGTTGGTCACGCTGTAGGTGTGCTGGTTCCAAATGCGCCGCGTGCGAACCCAGTTGTTCTCGGCGTCTTCCCAAATCTCGATCCCGCCACGAGTGACATTGGTATTCGGTTCCGGGATCACGACTTCGGACTTCCCGTCGTTGTCGACATCGACGACAATCGGCATCTCGAGGCGCGTGTTGCTGCTGTGCGTGGTGTCTTCGTAGAGGATCGTGCCGTCGGAACCGTCGAAAATGCGGAACGTCGTCTCGTCCGCGTAGATCACCTCGGCCGAGCCATCGCCCTCGAAGTCGAACACGCTCGATCCTGTCGCGCGGCTCGAGCAGTCGTCATTCTCCACCATCCA
>JAFDFW010000787.1 GCA_019309605.1 Deltaproteobacteria bacterium
AGCGCTGAGCGCTGCCCCAAGCCGCCGGAGCAACGCGGAGCCGTCGCCTCGATACGAGGCGCCATGCATGCATGCGAGCACTTGGGGCTCGGTTGCGGCCAGCTTGTCGAGCAGCGCTGCGGCGCCTTGAATCGGCGCGTACGGGAATTGCTCTCGCATCGCCTCGCTCGGCTCCCACACGAGGGCGTCCGAATCGGTGATTGCGGGCGGCTCGGCTCCGGGCTGAGCCAGCAGGTCGCCGCACAGAAGCGTGCGCGTCGCGCTCTCGAACAGGTAGCCCGCCTCCATGCCGTGGGGAAGATGCGGGGTGTCTAGCCACTGGACGCGCATGCTGCCCAGCGAGTGAGTTTCACCGTCAGCGAGCGGCTTCGCGGGACGATCGGCAAAATCGTCCACCGAGACCATGGCCGCCAGGGCGCTACACAACGGCAGCGCATCCGGCGCCGCGGCGAGCCACTCGTTGAGCGCGCCACACTCGTCCGCTTCGAAGTGGGAGAACGAGATCCACCGCAGGCGCGCCGGATCGATGACCGAGGCGACCGCCTGGAGGGTGAGCTGGAACATCTTGCGTGGCCCCGTGTGGAACAGCAGCGGCTCATCGTCGACGAGGAGAAACTGGTTGAACGTGAACCCTCCGGGCATGGCCTCCGGCGGCACCGGAGTGCTGATACGGAAGATGTTGGGTGCGATTTCGTCGATGCGGGTTCCAGCCTGGTCGTTGGTCACGGGCATGATGGGGCCTCCTTGGCGATTCGCTCTGACGTGCCGGCGGAGCGCGACCCGTTACGGAAAAAGATCATGTAGACTTCGCCGGTGGTGGCGGAGGACCCCGGCAATACGGAGCTGGCCCGGCTCGTTCAGGCGGGCGGGGCACACGCGGGCACCGCTGAGGCGGAGCTATGCCGGCGGTTTTGGCAACGCGCCCGACTCTACGGGCTCCGCCACCTCCGCGGTGTAACGGAAGCCGAGGATCTGGCACAACGGGTCATGGAGGTGATGCTTACATCTCTGCGGCGTGGCCGCGTGGACGACCTGGAGCTTCTCGATCGGTACATGCTCGGGGTGTGTCGCAACGTGGCGCACACGCTTCGACGGTCGGAGGAGCGCGCCTCCCGGGCTGCGCGGCGGCTGGCTCGGGAGCCCGCGCTATCAGCCGAACGGCCTCCTGAACCGCCGTGGGGGACACATCTGGTGGAGCGGCTCACATCCTGTCTCACGGAGCTGTCCCGGCGGGAACAGGGAGTCGTGCAGTCGTCGTTTTCGGAACGGCGGCCCAGCACTGAAATCGCCGAGCAATTTGGAGTCACGCCAGGCAACGTGCGGGTCATCCGTCACCGCGCGCTACGAAAGCTTCGAGACTGCCTGGACCGCGGAGGAGATCCGGCATGACGGAGAGGTGCGCACATGGCGTCACGGCCGAAAGCTGGATCGACTTCTTCGCAGGCGAGCTCGACGAGGAGGCAGGTGAGTCGCTCGAGCAGCTGTTGTTCGAATGCAGCGACTGCGCGGCGGAGGCCGAGCGCTGGGGTGCCGTGGTCGGTGGCGCGTCGGTCGCCATCCCGCCGGTGATCACCAACGAAGCGCTTCGCGCGCTCGAAGGTCGCGGTGAGCTGATGAGCGAGAACCCGATGCAACCCGGCGAGCACCGCCAGGCGGCCTTCCCCGAAGGCGGGCGGCTGCTCATCCACCGTCTGGCCGGGCTCGATCTGACGCACGTAGACCGCGTGAACCTCGCACTGAGCACCCCCGAAGGAGCGCCCCTCACACGCTTCAAGGACGTGCCGTTCGAGCGCAACACAGGCGAGGTGATCGTCGCATGTCAGCGCCACTTCGGTGAATTGTTCCCCCGGCACATCGTATTCGAGGTCGAGCGCTGCGTAGTGGGCGAGGGTGAGGTGATCGCCACGTACAGCGTCGATCACGTGGACTGGTCGTAGCGCTTTGTGAACCCGGAGCTTCCTGTTACAAGGCGGGCGTGCGCTGTCTGGTCACGGGGGCAACTGGATTCATCGGCGGCGCCGTCGTGCGCAACGTCCAGGCGGCAGGGCATGAGGTCGTCGCGTAC
>JAFDFW010000788.1 GCA_019309605.1 Deltaproteobacteria bacterium
GATTCGAGGAGCCCCGCGACGGGAAGCGCGCGCGACACACCGTCCGGAAGGTCATCTCGACCTCCCACGACGAACCCCGCGAGCTTGCGGCGGCTGAACGAGACGGCGACCCGGCTGCCCGGCTGCAGAGCCCCCGTCAATCCGTTGGGCACCTTGTAGGTGAACACCTTTCGAAGAGGAACCGGAAGGGCCACTTCGACGTAAGGCGAGACAATCGACTCGGACACGCTCTCGCTCATGGGGCGCCTACGTGCGCCCGACGAGGGATCCATCGCGGCGGAACCTACCGCGGCGCCGGTCCGGGTCGCGCGAATAGACTGCGAACGAAAGGTCGTCCTGCTCACCCGCCGCCAAACGATGCGCAGCGGCCATCGCGATCATCGCTGCATTGTCAGTGCACGAAATCGGAGGCGGAACGAAAAGGTGAATCCCGTTGTCTTCACAGACCTCCTTGGCCCGCGCGCGTAGCCCGCGATTGGCCGCGACACCGCCCGTGATGACCAGCCGGTCGAGCTCCTCCTGCTTGCAGGCAAGGATGGACTTCCGGACGAGACTCTCGATGATGACGCCCTGAAACGAAGCACACAGGTCGGCGAGCTCCTGCTGGTCGTCGGGCACGCCATGCTGCTGGACGTGGCGCGCGAGGGCCGTCTTGAGCCCCGAAAAGCTGAAGTCCAGGATCTTTCGGGATGCCATCGGAAGGGGAAACGAAAACGCAGCGGAGTCTCCGCGCGCAGCCAGGCGATCGATCACCGGCCCTCCCGGATATCCGAGGCCGAGCAGCTTGCCTGCTTTGTCGAACGCCTCACCCGCGGCGTCATCGCGCGTCTGCGCGAGGAGCACGATGTCGTCAAAGGCCTCGACGCGGTAGAGCGCCGTATGCCCGCCGCTCACAAGCAACCCGACATAGGGCATCGCCGGCCCATCCTGCGGCTCATCTTGGCCGGGCCGTCGTAGATAGACCGCCAAGAGATGGCCATCCAAGTGATTCACGCCGACGAGCGGTTTGCCAATGCTCCATGCCAACGCCTTGGCGACCTGCACACCCACCAAGAGCGATCCCACTAGGCCCGGCCCCTGAGTGACGGCGATCGCGTCGATACCGTCGAGGCCACCCGGCGCCTTGGCGAGAGCCTCGCGAATGACCGGGATGATTGCCTGCATGTGCGCGCGTGACGCAAGCTCAGGGACGATTCCGCCGTACGGCCCGTGCATCGCGATTTGGCTCGCGATCACGTCTGCCAGCACTTCCCCCGTCTCCGTGACCAACGCTGCGGCGGTTTCGTCACACGAGCTTTCGATCCCCAGCACGCGCATCAAAGCTCCTCCCGATGGAGCCCGAACACGCCAAAGTAGTCGCACTGACCCGCGTCGATCGCGCCGCAATCGGCGGGGTCGCAGATGACCAGTCCTGGTCCGGCGATCACCCGCACCTCGATGTCGCCTCCTCGAATAAGCGACAAGAACACCATCGCGTCTCGCCCCGCAAGCGGCCCGGCAGCCGGACGCGCTACGAATATGTAGTTGCGAATCCTGCCGCCGCCGGGGAACTCGTAGAGCCCGAGCTGATCATGTGCGAGGGGTGGAATCGGAAGCAATGGGGTGTTGGTGAACGTCGGGCCGCAGTCCTCGCCACTGGTCGAAATCGTGCCTGGGTTTTCGTACTGCAACTCGGGATCGAACGTGAGGTCCAGGGTCACCCCAGAAGGAAAACCTCGTCGAATGAACGAGCAGTCGATCCCGTCGGGGCAGTTCAGCGGATCATTCACGCCGACAATTTCGCCGCGGTAGACGTCCCCGTCCCCGGTGCTGAACTCACCGAGCGTATCGCAGCCAAACGCAGCGATCAGAACGCAGATCCACGAGCAGCGCCGCATGCCGCGAAGCATAGCAGAGTGCTAGATGCTGGCCCGGAGCGTTTTGCTCGCCGAAAGCCAACGGCGATAACCAGGGGCGTCGCCGGCCTGGGCAGCCAGGGAGGCCGCTTCTTCATAGCGAACCTGGGCATCGCGCGCGCGGCCCGCCAGCTCGTCGATCGAGCCGAGCATGCCGACGGCACGGGCA
>JAFDFW010000789.1 GCA_019309605.1 Deltaproteobacteria bacterium
TCACCTTTCGCCCAATCTCGTTTGGGTCGAGTCGCGCGATCCCCTGCGGACGCTCCCTGGGAGCCAGCACGCGGAGCTCGTCGAGCCCGGTGGAACGCTCGGTCCTGCGTTCGTTAGCACACAGCTCGACGCGGTGGGAGCGACCGCGCGTGGCTCACTCATGCGGCACCCGCACCTCACGAAACACATCGAGATTCAGTTTGCCAGCAGGCACATCCCAGCAGAAACGCACCTACTCTGTCTCGCTGACCGAACCAGGCTAGAGGAGGACCTGACCTCTGAAACGGCGCCCGTGGAAGTTCACGGTCAGGTCTACGGCACGGCGCACGTCCCGGTCGCCCTCGTGGACGCAGCCTTCGAACAGGTCTTCGCCACCGGGAGAGTCACCGTGCATCCAGTCGACCCTGGGAAGTTCAAGCAGCTCGAGAAGATGCGGCAGATCCGAAAAGACCCCTCCGTCGGTTCTTGACCTATCGGTCTGGAATCCTTATACTGTCTGTCGATGGCCCGCGCGAAAGAGTTTGATCGAGAAGTGGTGCTCGAAAGAGCGATGAATTTCTTTTGGTCGCAGGGCTACGAGGCCGCCTCGATGCGAGACCTTCTCGATGCGATGCAAATCGGTAGGCAGAGCCTGTACGACACGTTCGGCGACAAACACAGCCTCTTTTTGGCGAGCCTCACCCACTACTACGAGATGGGCGTTGGCTCCGTGCTGGCACAGCTTAGCGCGCCCGAAGGCGGGCTCGCTGCGATCGAGGACTATTTCGATGGGATGGCCTGTCGCATGACCACGAAGCCGTATCGCTCCTGCCTATTGATCAACTCCGCAATCGAGCTCGCCCCTCACGATCCGGAGGTCGCCGCCATCGTGAACCGTTTCGTCAAGAAGCTCCGGAAGGGTTTTGCCAAAGCCCTGGAGGTTGCGGAGAGCAAGGGTGAAGCCCGCGTAGACGATACTGATGCCGTGGCCTGGCATCTCACGAACAGCGCGATGGGGCTTGGCCCGATGAGCAAGGCGCGCGTTCCATATAAGGACCTGAAGCTCGTGTCCGAGCAGATTTTGAAGAACATCCGAGCCTAGTCTCTTTTTTTGTAACATTTTGGACCATTTGGTCAATAACAGGGCATGACAATGACATCATCCGAATCAACCAATCCGTTCCTAGACAAAACAGCCCTCGTGACGGGGGCCAACTCGGGCCTTGGCTTCGAGGCCGCCGCGCAGCTTGCTGAGGCCGGCTATGCCCGCGTCATCTTGGCCTGCCGCAGCCAGGAAAAGGCGGAGGCCGCGAAACGCGCCCTGGCCGAGCGAGTCGGTTCCGACCCCTTCGAGACCCTGAAGATAGACGTGTCCAGCGTCCAATCGGCCCACGCGGCGAGCGACGAGCTCGAGAGGCGCGGCACGGTCATCGATAGCCTCTTGTTGAACGCCGGGATGGTCTCCGGCGACAGCATGAACACTACCGAGGATGGTCTCGAGGTCGCCTTCGCTTCATCGGTCATCGGCCACCACGTGTTGACCCTCCGCCTCCTCGACGCTGGCCTGCTCCCCAAAGGCGCTCGGGTCGGCATCGCGGGATCGGAGTCCGCGAACAACGACCTCCCGGCAATGATGGACATGAAGCTCTACGACTTCGCAGTCGATGCTCCGCAGGAGTTTGGCGACAACCTTCGCGACGCCATGGTCAACTTCGCCGTAGGCGCCAGGCCAGAGAAGTTCAACTCGACGCGCTACTACGCGACGACCAAGGTGTTCACATCCTGGTGGACCGCCGCCATGGCTCGCCGGTTTGGCGAGCGCATCTCTATCTTCACCGTTTCCCCCGGTGCGAACCTCAGCACGAACGCCGCCCGCCACACGACGGGCTTCAAGAAATTGCTCTTCACCAAGCTCATGCCGGCCATCGGTCCCGCCATCGGGATGGGACAACACGTGTCAGTCGGCGCCAAACGCTACGTCGATGTTCTGCACGGGGTTGGGCGAGACTACGTCAACGGCAAGACCTACACATCCAAGCCAAAGAAGCTCATCGGCCCGTTGCACGAGATGACGCACGAGCATCT
>JAFDFW010000790.1 GCA_019309605.1 Deltaproteobacteria bacterium
GGACACAGGACCCAGTCATCAAGTACGTCCGCAACTATCAAATCACCGACGGGCCGAGATTCCACTGACGTCCGCATCTCGGGTGAACGAATCTGGCAGTGCGCTTCTAGCAGCGCTTGCTCCAACGGCACGCTGAACGCGGTCCACTTGCGTTAGCCTTCGGCCGCGCTCGGATTTGGTGCGTCCGAATTCGCGCGCTAGACTGCTACCGTCTCGAGGCTGCGGCCTCGGCCAACTCATGCCGTCTGAACGAGATACCGCTGCAGCCAGGGACAGAGGACTGCTCAAGGTGGGCAGCTCTTTCATGGGGCGCGTTCTGCGCGATGCAGCCGGAGCGCACTCATCTCGTCAGAGCCGCGACGAGCACCTGCGGTCGGCTGTTGAATGGCTCCAACGGGCCGCAGCGGCCACCCCAGACGACGGCGTGAGCTACGGCTACTCCGTCCGCGGGGGTTGGCGACCTTCCTACCGAGAGACATCCGGTTACATCGCCGTCACTTTCTTCGACCTCGCACAGCGACTCGGGGACTCCGAATCGGCAACCGTCGCGCGCACGGTCTCCAACTGGCTGTGCGAAGTGCAGGAAGCCGATGGCTCGATCGCGAACCCCTTGTATCGGGCCCATGAAGGCATCGTGTTCGACACCGGTCAGGTGTTGCTGGGATACGTTCGAGCCTACCGCGAAACCGGCGAACCTCGTTTCCGCGACTCAGCCGTTCGCGCATCTTCGTGGCTCGTATCCCGTCTCGACGAAGATGGGGCCTGGCGAAAAAACACTCACCTCGAAACACCTCACACCTACAACACGCGCGTGGCTTGGGCGATGCTCGAATGTCACGACATCGCTCCAGGGCAGGCCTTCGAGGCGGCGGCTCGAAAGAACCTCGACTGGGCGCTCAGCCAGGAAAAAGATGGCTACTTTCGGAGCTGTGCGTTCGAACCGGGAGTTGCGCCTTTCACTCACACAATCGCATATGCGATTCGCGGCTTCCTCGAGTCGGGGCGCCTCCTTGATGAGCCGAAGTACACCGACGCCGCCGTACGAGCTGCCGATGCCGTTCTCGAGCACGTGCGACAAGACGGTTGGATTCCGGGGCAGATCGACGAGAACGGTCACCCTGCGGCGCGGTACTGTTGTTTGACCGGCAACTGTCAGCTCGCGATCATCTGGCTGAAGCTCTACAAATCTACGGGTTCGGAGCGCTACCTAGACGCGGCAAAGCGAAGCCTCGGTTTCGTGATGGATCACCAGGACTTGACCACTTCCAATCTAGCTCTTCGCGGCGCCATCAAGGGCTCCCATCCAATTTGGGGGCGGTACGCTCCGCTTTCCTATCCGAATTGGCCCACGAAGTTCTTCATCGATGGGGTTCTGTTGTGGAACGAGATCGAGTCATGAAAACGGTTCAAATCCTCAATTGCGAGTTTGCTGCCGTCACGTTGGCAGACACGGCCGACTGGGCTCGCGATTGGATCAATAGCGGTCGGCGCGGATACATCTGCACCGTCAACGTGGCGATTCTCATGATGATGAGATCGGATCCAAAACTGCAGAGCTTCGTCGATCGAGCATCGCTCGTGGTCGTCGATGGGCAGCCGCTGGTCTGGGCGTCCCACCTTCAGTCTGCTCACCTTCCTGAACGGGTCACCGGAGTGGATCTCGTCGACCAGCTCTGCGCGCTGGCAGCCAAAGAAGGCTTTGGAGTGTATTTTCTCGGTGCCGGTCGCGATGTCATCGAGACGGCGGCCAAACGGTTGGTCGATCGCTTCCCCGGGCTCGATGTGTGCGGCATCGCAGACGGATACTTCGACGCCACCGAGGCCCCGGAGCGCGCGCGCGCGATTCGCGAAAGCGGCGCGAAGATCCTCATCGTCGGCATGGGCGTGCCTCGACAGGAAGAGTTCATCGAGAGCCACTGGGACGAGCTCGGAATCGAGCTGACCATCCCTGTTGGAGGCAGCTTCGAGGTGATCGCCGGTACGGCACGCCGCGCCCCGGTGTTCCTACAGCGCATCGGCATGGAGTGGTCTTTTCGACTCGCTCAGGAGCCCCGCCGACTTTG
>JAFDFW010000791.1 GCA_019309605.1 Deltaproteobacteria bacterium
AAACGGGGTCCTCGCGCCCCGTAGGCTCGTCGCCGGTCGTCGCAACTTGCGACCAACTGCGCGTCTCGACATCAAAACGCCACAGCTCGGTCGGATAGTGGTCGAAGGCCTTTCCACCCCACAGGAAGACCGCGTCGGCATCGCGGGAGTAGACCATCACCGCGCCCTCGCGCGCACTTGGCCCCTCCCCTTCGACTCGCACCCACGAGCCTGTGGACACGTCGAGAACGTGCGTATCGCCAAAGAAGTCGCCAGCCCGCGACCCACCGCCAGCAATCCCACCGAACATCAACAGCTCGGACCTCGACGCAATGAATGCCGAAGTGTGAAGGCAGCGCTTGGCTGGCACGCTGCCCCCGGTCACGAGCTCGGTCCAGGTCTCGCTCGCAAGGTCGAATCGCCAGGTGTCGTTGAAGCGAGTGCCGCGCGAAAAGCCGCCGAACAAGAGCGCCTGATCGGAGCCGGGGACTTGCGTGAGGGTGTGGTGGCAGCGGTTTGCGGGGACGGAGCCTTGCCGCTCGGGAACTAGCTGGCGCCACACCGATTCTTCGCGATCGAACGAGTACGTGTCGTTGGTGATCGGATCCATGCCACCGAAGATCACCATTTCGCTCGCGGTCCGCATCCAAGCCGCGGGCGCGCCACCTCGACGGGCGGGGACGACGGAACCCTCAATCTCGCGGTCCGGCGCGACGCCAGCGTCATCGCCGGAGGTATGCGCCTGCTGACTCGAGGAGTCGCATGCGGCCCACAGCAGCACGGCCAACGCGGCTGCCGTGATGGCCTTCATCTGTCCCATGTGGAGGCGTATGCCGTTCGGCTCGAAATGCTACGGCTCAGGGCGAGCCGTACCCGCCGTCGTCGCCCCACATCAATCCGACGCCAAGGCCAATCATCGGGCCCTTGATGCCAATCCCCTCGACGGTAACTGGAATGATCACGTGGCCCGCGCGCGCGTCCAGGCCCACCCAGAACTCTTTGCGAAGTCGCCAATAGAGCAACGCACGCAAGTAGGCGCTGAGCTCGAAGTCGTCGCGCGAGCCGACGCGGGCCCAGCCCATGTCCAACATCGCTCCTGCGCCAAACCAGCGGTCGGCATCGCCATTGCCCCAAAGCGCGCCCAGCGCGCCGCCGGCCGTTCGCATCTTGAGCTCCTCACCGGTGACCGAGGTTCGGCTGCCGAATCGGGCAAACCCTTCGCCGGCGATGTGGAGGCATTTGTCGGTCGGTCGCCACAGGACGCCCATCGCGAATCCCATCAGCGCCGCATCAGCGTTCGGGTAGATCCGCGTGCTCGAAAAGAGGTCGACCATGAGCTCGGGCGCCTCAGTGTCAGCGGGAGCGTCAGCGGCTGCCGATTGCGAAGACAGCAGTAGCGCCAGGGCGATCCCCCAGGGAAACGACCGGCTCGGCCAAAGATGGAGGGACCTGCTCATCGCTCTCACGCTCCGGAATATGGCACCCATTGGGGTTCGAAGGGATGACTTGAGGCCCAAATTCGCGATTTTTGCATGTAATTTCCACTTGCAGGGCCTCTGAGCTGCTCCTATCGTTGAAAACGAAGATGAAAGGCGTTTTCAATAGGGCTGCCCTTCTGCTTGCCGTGTCGGTCGTCACCTCAGGGTTGGCCGCGAGCGGCCACGCGCAGGTCTACTACAGCGTCCGTGGTCTTCTGGCTGAGCAGTTCCAGCAGTCGGACCTGGTGGATTTCCAGCGCGTCCAGCTCTCTAAGGACCGCCGCGCGGGAATCGAACGCCAGCTCGGCCAGAAGCTCGAAAAGGCCGAATACATCTTTTACGTCGCGCGCTCCGCAGACCAGATCGACGGTTACGCCCTCTTCGACCGCGAGATCGGTCAGCACGAGTACATCGACTTCGCTACCTTCTTCGATTGCGACGGCCGCGTGACGCGAGTCGAAGTGGTCGCGTATCGCGAGCCGTACGGCGAAGGGATTCGTCGGCCGCGTGACGCGAGTCGAAGTGGTCGCGTATCGCGAGCCGTACGGCGAAGGGATTCGTTCCAAGCGCTTCCGCAAGCAGTTCGTCGGGAAGGAAGCTGCCAGTGGCTTCAGGCCAGGTCACGACATCGACGTGATCTCCGGCGCGACTCTTTCCGCGCGCGCGATGGCCAAAGCCGTGAAGCGCGCGACCTTGCTATTGCACGACACCGTGCTCACGTCGTCCTAGCTCTAGCTATGCAAGACTTCACTCGACCCTCCGGCAGGCTGCGCGCCCTACCCTTGGGCGCACGCGCCGTGTACACGGTGTTTCTCGTGTTCACGCTCGTGGGGTTGGTGCTCACGCTGTGGCTCACCCACGACATGGTCGGGATCGACCTAGCCGGGGCCAGCGAATACTACGGAGGCGAAGCCGCGCTTATCGAAGAGGCAGAAGTCCTGGGGGGCCCAGTGCTGGTGTTGCCGCCGGACGGCGAGGCTCTGGCCGCGTTCGAGCCGATGCCCAGACGGAAACTGCTCGAAGTCACCCACTTTCACCTGTTCTCGATGCCGGTGTACCTGCTGATCCTCAGCCACATGTACATGCTCTCGCGCTCTCGAAAAATGGCGAAGGTTGCATGGATCGCCCTCGGATCGTTGGGGACCTTGCTGCACATCGCGGCCCCCTGGCTTGTCGCACATGCTTGCGCAGGCGCGGTGGCGGCCTATGCCGCGTCGGGCACCCTGATGCTCGTCAGCTACTTCGTGATGAGCGTGGTCCCTTTGTGGGAGATGTGGCGCCGCTAGGCCTTCGCGGCGGACGTGCTAAGAAACGGGCGTGGCTGAAGAAGGCAAGTCTGGAAAGCACGTCGTTGCCGTCTTGCTCGGCCTGGTTCTCTTCGCCGGGGTAATCGCCTGGCTTGGGGCCATGCAACTCGAGAAGGGAAGTCGCGCGGGCCAAGGACCCGGCGGTGAGCAGAGCGCGTCCGTGTTGAGCGAGGGGGTGCTTTACGAAGCACAAAGTGGCGACCCTGGCATTGTCATCGCCACGGACGTCGGTTCGGGCAAGGAGCTGTGGCGCGCGGAGCTCGGTCGCGAGCAAGCCCGTGCTCTCGGTTCATGAAGAACTTATTGAAGTGCAGATCGCCGGAACCCCCTGGATGACGCTCGACCGATCGACCGGCGACCCAGTGGAATAGTGATAGCGCGTTAGCGCGCGGCCGTCATTGAAGCTCGATCGACTGCCAGCCTCCGCGTTTCCACATCAAAGCGAAGGTGAGTGACTGGAAGGCGCGGTAGATCACCTGGGCCGCGAACACCACGACGAGCCCGAGGCCCATGACCGGGCCGACCACGTAAACGATCGGCAGGAAGATCATCCACTGGAAGCCCGTCGCGATGAACATCACGCGCTTGGTGTCTCCGGCCCCCATGAGAGCATTCATCAGCACCATGCCCACCGCATCGAGGAACAAGAACCCGGCGACCAAGCGGAGTGGGTTCTTGGCGAGGGCGAGCGTCGAAGGTTCGTGGATGAAGCCGCTCAGGAGCCATTCGGGGACCAGCACCGCCGGAATGCTGAGCGCGCCGACGACCAGGACGGCCATCTTGGTGACGTCCCACCCCCATTGCTTCGCGTCCTCCGCATCAGCCCGACCGAGCGCCTGACCCGCGAGCGACGCAGCGGCGAGCCCGAAGCCGATACCGGGCAAGATACCAACCAGCATCAAGTCGATGATCACCTTGGTCGCGGCGAGCTCCGGGGTGCCCATCCGAGCCACGAGTATCAGGAACACTGTCATGCCTGCCGCAAAGAAGAACTGCTGAAGCCCTGCCGGGGCGGCGAGTCTGATGATGGTGCCCATGGTCGCGCGATTCGGGAGTCCGTGAAGAAAGCCGGCGTCGCGTGCGTAGCTGCGCCCGAGAACGAAATACGACGCCGCGCCAAACACGGTGGCGATCGCCGAAGCCACCCCAGCGCCCGCCGCGCCGAGCTCGGGCGCGCCCAGGTTCCCGAAGATCAATACCCAGTTGAGAAAGATGTTGATCACATGCATCGAGATGAGCGTGCGCATGTAGAGAATCGATTTATCGACCGCGTTCCAGTATCCCCGAAACGCGAAGTTCATCCCCATGGCGAACATCGCGAACAAGCGTGCTCGAAGATAGGGAACTCCTTGCTCGACAACAGCAACGTCGCCGGTGAGCAGCGGGAAGTACTCCGGGGCGAGGGTGATCAGTGCCGCCGACCAAGGGACCGCGATGACCAGCGCGAGCAGCAGGCCCCCATTTAGAGGGATCGCCGTCTCCGACATGCGTCCTTCCCCGACGCGACGCGCCGCCATCGCCTGGACACCCGTGGAAAGGCCCAGAATGAAGGCTGAGAACAGAAAGTTCGCGAAGCCGCCAAGCCCGACGCCCGCGAGCGCCGCGTCGCCTAGCGTCCCGACCATCGCCGTGTCGACGAGGTTCAGCACGTTCTGCGAGAGCATGCCGCCGATGATTGGAAGCGCGAGCCCGAAGATCCGGCGCCGGCGCTGGGGGAGCACACGCAGTGTCGCGAGGTGCGACAAGCTAGCGCGGCGCCATGCGAATGGCTCCGTCGAGCCGGATCACCTCGCCGTTGATGTAGCCATTCTCGACGATGTGACAGGCGAGCGCGCCGAACTCCTGGGGACGGCCTAGGCGGCTCGGGTGAGGGATCGTTGCGGCGAGGGCGGCGCGCATCTCTTCTGGAAGCATGCCGAGCAGGGGCGTGTCAAATGTGCCGGGCGCGATCGTCACGACACGAATCTGCGCCTTCGAAAGGTCACGCGCAGCGGGGAGGGTCATTCCTACGATGCCACCCTTGGAGGCCGAATATGCGATCTGCCCGATTTGACCATCGAACGCGGCAATCGATGCGGTGTTCACCACCACACCGCGCTCGCCATCGACGGGCTCGTTCGTCCCATCTTTGCCGATCGTCCGCATGGCCATACCGATGCCGGCGCAGTTGATGGCGGCCCGGAGCGGGCCCATCGATGTCGCCTGCTCGACCGCAGCCTGAACTTCGTCGGCATTGCTCACGTCGGCCTGAGCGAATGTCGCGGCCTCGCCGAGCTCGGCGGCCAGCTGCTTCCCGCGCTCCGCGTTGAGGTCGACGATGACCACGCGGCCCCCTTGACTCACCAGCTGGCGAACTGTCGCCTCGCCCAAGCCGGAAGCCCCACCCGTCACCAGCACTACTGAACCGTCTATCTGCATCGAAACCTCCGGCCGCAGATGCTTCGTCTAAGCGGCCCCCCCGTCAAGCAACTAGCGCGCAGGGCCGCCTGCGGCTAAAACCGGGCGCGTCCACGCTGGGTAAGGGGACCAGTGCTCTTCAACAGTCTCGACTACATTCTGTTCCTGGGCATCGCCGTCGCGGGATTCTGGCTGCTGGCTCGCCACGCCCAGCTACGGATTATCTTCGTCTTCGTCGCGTCATGCCTGTTCTACATGGCGTGGCACCCCGCCTACATCGTTCTGATCCTCGCGTCGACGCTCGTCGACTACGTCGTCGGCCTCCGAATCCACGCCACGAACGAGCCAAAGGCCCGGAAGCGGTGGTTGATCGCAAGCCTGGTCTCCAACCTGGGGCTGCTCGGTCTCTTCAAGTACTTCAACTTCGCCTCACAAGCGACCGCCGACGTCCTGGGGCTATTTTTCGGCATCGAGATCGCGAACCCGCCCTTCATCGACGTGCTCCTGCCGGTGGGCATCTCCTTCTATACGTTCCAGACCCTGAGCTACACGATCGACATCTACCGTCGGAAGCTCGAACCGACCCGCAATTTTTTCCAGTTCGCCTTCTTCGTCACCTACTTCCCGCAGTTGGTCGCGGGCCCCATCGTTCGCGCCTCTCAACTCCTCCCGCAGCTCCAGCGCAAGATCACCCTTCGCGACGAGCAAGTCACCCAGGGCCTTTTCCTCATCGCGACCGGCATGGTGAAGAAAGTCGTCATCGCCGACTACCTCTCGGTCAACCTGGTCGATCGCGTCTTCGATCAGCCGGAGCTCTACAGCGCGGCCGAAGTCGTGATCGCGCTCTACGGCTTCACGATGCAGATCTACTGCGACTTCTCCGGCTACACCGACGTCGCACGTGGCTCGGCAAAGCTCATGGGTCTCGAGCTCCCCGAGAACTTCGACCGGCCGTATCAGTCGACGAGCCCCGCGGAGTTCTGGCGGCGCTGGCATATGACTCTATCCACGTGGCTCCGGGACTACTTGTATTTCCCGCTCGGCGGCTCCCGCGTCGGCCCCGTCCGCGCGTATTGGAACCTCTGGCTCACGATGTTCCTCATCGGCATATGGCACGGTGCATCGTGGACGTTCGTGGTCTACGCAGTCCTCCAATCGATGGCGATGGTGACCCATCGCTTCTTCTACCGGCGCTCCGGCCGCACCCGCGACACGGTCGACACCTGGCAGATGAACGCGTTCAAGGTGTTTTGGGCGCTGCAGTTCGTCGTATTCTCGAGAATCCTGTTCCGCGCGACGAGCCTTCAAAACGCAGCCGACGTCACGCTGCGGCTTGGCTCCGGAACCTTGTCCGTCGCGCAGATATCGCTCGGCGTGTGGGCAATGCTGATCCTGACGTTCGCGGCCCACTACACCCCCAAGCGCTGGTTCGAGTCGATCGAGCTCGGATTCAAATCGATGCCCGCGCCCGCGCAGGGCGTCACTCTCGCGGTGCTCGGCTTCGTCCTGAGCGTCGTCGCCACGAGCGAAGTCGTCCCCTACATCTACTTCCAGTTCTGATGCTCAAACGAATCTACA
>JAFDFW010000792.1 GCA_019309605.1 Deltaproteobacteria bacterium
AGCTCCTGAGCAAAGTGCGAAAAGAAAAGGGCGTGAAGAAGGCATTCATCGCCTCGGGCGTGCGCTACGACTTGGCCGAGCTCAGCCCCGAGTTCGTCGAAGTCCTCGCCAAGCCCCACACCGGCGGCCAGCTCTCGGTCGCCCCTGAACACGTCGACGACGACGTGCTCGACAAAATGAAAAAGCCCGGCGCCGAAAGCTACGAGCGCTTTGCAGAGATGTTTGACTGCGCGAGCAAGAAGAGCGGCAAAGACCAACACCTCGTCCCGTACTACATCAGCGGCCACCCGGGCTCGACAACCCAGTCCATGATCGAGCTCGCCCTCTATCTAAAGAAACGCGGCCTAAGGCCACGCCAGGTGCAGGACTTCATCCCGACCCCCATGAGCATGGCGACCAGCATGTACCTCACGGAGCTCGATCCTTTCACGCAAGAGCCGGTCTACGTGGCCAAAGGCCTGCGCGAAAAGCGAATGCAAAAGGCACTCCTGCAGTACTGGGACGTCGAACAACACGACCTCGCCCGCGAAGCGTTGATCAAAGCAAAACGCGGCGACCTCATCGGAAGCGCCGAGCGGCACTTGGTCCCGCCAGCATCAGGGAAGGGCGCCCTTTCGATCCACGAAAAGCGACGCCGGCAAGGCAGCCGAGATCAGCCCCGCGGCCGAGTAGGCCGCCGCGCAGGAACAACCGGCGGCCGCAGGCCCAAGTAGGCTAACCTCCGCGACGATGAACCTCCTCGACCTCTCCCTCACAGACCCCGATGCGCCAGCCGTTGACGACGGCACGCGCACGCGCACCTGGGCGGAGCTCGTGGATCGTGCCTACCGAGTCGCGCATCTGCTCCGCGACGAGCTCGGCCTTCAACCCGACGATCATGCCGCGATCCTGATGGGCAACCGGGTGGAGTACCCGGAGATTCTCCTCGGCGCGCTCTTCTCAGGCATCTGGATCACCCCCATCAATTGGCACCTCAGCGAAGAAGAAGTCCGATATGTGCTTCGCGACTCAGGCGCGCGCGTGCTCTTCGCCGATCCGGAGCTTGCCGCGAAAGCCGACGCACCCGGCCTCCCGTCCTTCACAACGGGAGACTCACTCGAGCAGGCCCTAGCAGCAGTCAGCTCCGCTCCACTATCCCTCGATGATCCCGTCGGCGGAACCATGGTCTACACGAGCGGCACGAGCGGACATCCGAAAGGCGTTCGGCGCTTCCGCCCCGACAGATTGCGTGATGCTCTGGCCACCTGGGCCACCGTCGGCGAGGTTTTCGGCCTCGACGGCTCGGGCCCGCACCTGCTCACAGGCCCGATGTACCACGCCGCCCCGGGCCTCTACGCCCTGTACGATCTGATCAATGGCGCCCCACTCATCATGATGCCCCGCTGGGACACCGCGGCCGCCCTCGATCTCATGACCGCCCACCGCATTCGCCACACGCACATGGTACCCACCATGTTCGTCCGTCTCCTCCGCCTGCCCGAAGAGCAACGCCACGCGTTCGACCCCAGCGCCCTCGACCTCGTGCTTCACGGCGCCGCCCCCTGCGCGCCCTCGGTCAAGCGCGCCATGATCGACTGGTGGGGCAGGGTCCTGGTCGAGTACTGGGGCGCAACCGAAGGCGGCGCCTACACACTCATCGATTCGGAACAATGGCTCGCGCGACCGGGCAGCGTCGGGCAGGCCATTCGCTCGTTCGAAGTGTTCGCCGCCGACGAAGAGGGCAAGAGGCTTCCCGCCGATGAACCCGGCGTCTTGCACTGCCGTCACCGAACCCGCACCGACGTCTTCGAGTACCACAATGCCCCCGACAAAACCGCAGCCGCGTTCGTCGAGCCCGGCGTGTTCACCGTAGGCGACCTCGGCCGCGTCGACCCGGACGGCTGGGTCTACCTCGAAGGCCGACGCACCGACTTGATCCTCTCCGGCGGCGTCAACGTGTACCCGGCCGAAGTCGAAGCGGTCCTCGCCAAGCACCCCGCGGTATCCGACGTCGCCGTCTTCGGTGTCCCCGATCCCGAATGGGGCGAGGCCGTCCACGCCCTAGTCGAAATTGCCGACGGCA
>JAFDFW010000793.1 GCA_019309605.1 Deltaproteobacteria bacterium
TCAATACGGATTGGAACGGCGAGGGCGTGCTGAATCCCTTCACCTACTTCACCAAGCACAAGTGGCGCTGGCCCACGCAAACCGGGCGGCAGCAGTACTACATCGATCATCCCTGGTTCATCGAAGCCCGCGAGTCCTTGCCGACCCATCGTGAATCACCCAAGGGTGGCGGAGACCGCCCCTTCCAGATGGTCTCGTGTCACAGTCGCTGGAGCATCCACAGCGTCTGGCGCGACACGCCCCTGTTGATGCGACTGCAACGCGGCGAGCCCGTGGTTTACCTAAACCCGAAAGACGCCGAGAAGCTCGGCATCGCGGACGATGGTTGGTCAGAGATCTACAACGACTACGGCAAGATCTTCATGCTCGTGAAGTACTCGACGATGGTTCGCCCCGGAGTCGCCTACTACTTCCACGCATGGGAGCCCCAGCAGTTCCCCAATCACGAGAGCTACAAGTGGCTCATCCCTGGCCTGACGAATCCGATGCACTTCGTTGGAGGGGCAAGGCAGCTCGATATGTCGATCAATTTCCTCCAACCTGGGACTTTCGTTCAAGACACCCGCGTCGACATTCGCGCCTCGGCAGGACCGCCGCGCGCCGACCAAGACGCTCCCACCCCCGAAGCTGCCCATGAGGAGGTGCCGGCATGACCAGCCCGCCCGCAAAAGTCGACCGTCAGATTGCGATGGTGCTCGACCTCAACAAGTGCCTGAACTGTCAGACCTGCACGGTGTCCTGCAAGAAGCTGTGGAACCAGGACGCTGGCACCGACTACACGTACTGGAACAACGTCGAGACGCTGCCAGGCACCGGCTACCCGAAGCATTGGTCGGCGAACGGCGGTCGCAACGACGAAGGCGGCGTGAAGCGCGGAAGGGTTCCGAACGTCGACACCGAGTACGGCAGGGCGTGGAACTTCAACCACGACCAGGTGCACAAGCGCCAGGACGGCAAGAAGGGGCTCAAAGTCTGGCTCCGGCCCGACGGCAAGGAAAGGCCCAAGTGGGGCGCCAACTGGGACGAAGATCACGGCGAAGGCAGCTACCCGGAAGACAACCACTACTTCTACCTGCCGCGGCTGTGCAATCACTGCACCCATCCGGCGTGTCTCGACGCGTGTCCGCGCGGTTCGATCTACAAGCGCTCTGAAGACGGCATCGTTCTGGTGAACCAGGACCGCTGTCATGGGTACCGCTTCTGCGTCGAAGCCTGCCCGTACAAGAAGGTCTATTACGACACGCAACGGCAGGTGGCTGCCAAATGCATCTTCTGCTTTCCGCGCATTGAAGAAGGGGAGGCGCCTGCCTGTGCACGGCAGTGCCCGGGGCGTCTGCGCTTCGTCGGGTTCGTGGACGACAAGGAAGGGCCGATCTGGAAGCTGGTCCACAAATGGAAGGTCGCCATTCCGCTTCATCCCGAGTACGGGCTTTCGCCGAACGTGTTTTACGTGCCGCCGATGAGTCCACCGAAGCTCGACGCGCAAGGGCGACCGACCGATCAACCGCGCATCGAACCGGCGTACCTCGAGTCGCTGTTCGGCAAGGATGTTCACCAGGCGCTCGCGACGGTGGAAGCGGAGCGTGCGAAGAAGAAGCAGGGCCAGTCGAGTGAGCTGATGGATTTGCTCATCGCGTTCGATTGGAACGAGAACTTCCGGATTCCTGTCCAGGATTCTGCCGAAAAGGACCCGCTCGATGACCGTCCATAAGCTCATCGCCGCCCCCGTCGCCTTGCAGCCCGGTGGCTACATCAAAGTTGCCTACGAGGGGCGCGACAAGGCCCCGACGACGCCGTCTGCGTCCATGGACCTGACGCGCTCCGGGGAGGGCTACAGCATCGCACTTCAATGGCAGTGTCCGAGCCCGGTCAAGACGACCGGGAGCAACACGGACATCTGGGTCGACGCATGCGCCGTCCTGGCGCCGGCGGCGGCGGGCGCCAATTGGATCACGATGGGAAGCGAGGCCCTTCCGGTCGAAGGCGCGCTGTGGCGAGCCGACCGAGAGGAGCTGCACGCGATTCTCGCCGAGGGGCTCGGAAGCGTTCACCGTCAGCCGGC
>JAFDFW010000794.1 GCA_019309605.1 Deltaproteobacteria bacterium
CGGGGTCCCCGACCCCTGGGTTCGATCGCTGACCGTTGAACGTGTAGACTCGATCGGCCGACGGACCGGTGAACATCGGAGCAGAGCCGGAGTAGATCACCGCGGCGTAGTCCGCGGAGTGGGCGAACACGACAGCCCCGATCACGACGCTCGAGCCAGACCGGAGGTTGACGTTACCCGTGTTCGCACCGCTTCCGCCGTACGACACGACCACCCAATCGAGCATCGAGCCGTCCGACCCCTGGCCGAAGTCGATGCCTCGCCAGAACACCGGCGAGGCAGTGTCGAGGCTCGTAAATGTGATCGGCTGGCTGCTGGTGCCCCGCGCATCGAGCACGCCGTCGTTGCCGTCGCCGACGCGCAATCCGACACCGCTCGCGAAACGCAACTCAGATCCGGGCTCAACCGTAAGCACCGGAAGCGGGTCCAACGGCGTCGATCGTCGTAGCTCGATGTTGCCTTGGACCACGTAGGGAATGTCGTTGGCCGGCCAAATCGCCGTCTCGTCGACGGCGTCGCCCGCTACCCACATGCCCTCGTGTCCGGGTGTGGCCGAGGTGTTGTTGCCGGCCAGCGCATTGCCCGTGCCGAAACGTCCGATGAAGTTCGCATGCATGCGAACCGCTGCGAAGCGCGAACCGGTGATCGTATTGTCGTTGCACCCGGCCCCACAATGCGTCGAGTTGGCGAACGTCATGCCGTAGCCGTTGCTGTTCACGATCATCGTATTGGAGACCGCCGGCGTCGCAGGCCCCGCCCCGCTGTTCTCGACCACGATCGCCGCGCGACCGGAGGACGCACCCAGCCCTGGGTCCGACCCGGCGCCCTCAAGCACCGCGTGGGTGATGCGCGATGTGCCGGCGCTACCCGAGCCGCGCAAACGAATTCGATTCCAGAATGGTGCGCCCCCGATCGGCTCGAGGACCACCGGGTCGCTCGAGGTGCCGTCGACCACCAGTTGGCTGTCGATCATTGCGAGCTGCCCATTGGACGGCATTTCGATTTGGTTGCCAGCGTGAATGGTCAACGAGCCCGAATCGCTTGCAATCGGCCTGCTCCACACCATGTCCTCGCCAGTGATTGAGCTGCCCCGGACGCGCAGTGGCGCTTCATAAGTGTTCGACGAGCTCAGCAGGTCATCGAAGCCGCCCAGCGTGGCGTTGACGGACATGCCGTCCACGTCGAGCACGTTGTTCTCGAACGAGCTGACGCGGGCGTTGCCGGACAGATAGACGCCGACCGAGCCGGCTTCGCCGCTCTGGACCAGACAGTTCTCCACAATCCGTACGCTTCGCAGAACAGTGCCCGGCTGAATGAGCCCAGCAAGTCTGATGCCGTTCCAGGCCCCGCCGTCGGCGATCATGCGAATCGGCAATACGGGAGTTCCCGCGGCAACCAGCGTGCCCTCCTCGGTGCCGGTGGACACCTGAAGGAGTCGGTTCGATGCGAACCGCATCTCAGTGCCCGGCGCGACGGCCATCGTGCTGCCGCCACGAACGAGAATGCCGTTGCTCAGGTAGAACGGCACGCCGTAGTTCGACCATGCGGCGTTCGCCCTGCTGACCGTCGACCCCCGCACGAAAACTCGGTCCTGCCCGTTGCCGGTGAGCGCGAGATTCGCACCGAGCGTGGAGACGTCGTTCGAGCCGACGCTGATCGGGGAGCGCCCGTTTGCGGTGAGCTGGTTGTCAGCAAACCAGTCCGTCGCATCGGAGCCCGCACCCGACTGAGCGAACAGGCCGTAGTTCAAGCTCTCTCGGATGATCGAGCGCCCGATGTTCGGCGCAGACCCGCTGAGCACCTCCATAGCGCCTCGATTCGTGTCCGTATTTAGCCGTCCGCCGAATTCGATCACCACATTGCGAAGGACCGTCTCGGCCGAGATGATGTTGGCGCCAAATCGAAGGCCCCTGTAGTGGCCGCTCGGTGCCGGACCGCCGACGGCTTGGAAGCGCGTGAACACGATCTGGTCGCCAAGACCAGGCTCGCCTCCGTTTGCCGCCAACGCGCCCGCAGTGATGACGCCGACGTCGATTCGGAGATTACTCGTACCGGCGAACATCACGACAGCGCCCGGCTCCAAGGTAACCGTCGCACCATTCTCGATTCGAACGTTGGCAGTGACCACGTGAGGGCTGTCGATGGCAGCGAGCGTAATGTCCGCGGCGATGCTTCCACTTAGGGTCGAACCATCGCCCTCGGTGACCGTGAAGCGCTTCGCGAGGGTCGTCGTCGAACCCTGGTCGACCACGACGTCGTAGACCCCCGATGGACGAGCGAGGTCGACAGGAACCGTCGCAGCCAGGGTGTTTTCATCGAGGAAGGCGGTTGTCAGGGTCTCTGAATACGCCCCGAGTACGAGACGAACCATCGGAGCCGCCGCGCTGACGAACCCACCGCCGCGAACGACGACTGGAACGTCGGACTGACGGCGTCCTGCGGCCGGCGTGATCGAGTCGACGCTGGGCGGCGCGGCGACGACCGTGATGTCGACGGTTGCGCTATCCATTCCTTCGCTGTTGGTCGCCACGATGTCGAACGAGTGACCTCCGATGTCCGCTTCTTCGGGAGCTGGCTTGGTCGCAGATGCCGACAGCAGGCCCGTGAGCGGATCGAAATCCAAGAAATCCGGAAGCGTGCCTACGATCATCAGCGCAGGTGTGGGATTGCCTGTCGCGCTGGCCGAGGCGCCCGGGAAAGGTTCCCCGACCTCGAGCCTGAACATCGTGGCCGGCGTCACGGTCAGAATCGGAGTCGCAGGTGGGTAGACGGCGTCGACGGCGATCGTCTCTTCGTCACCCTCGCCAAGCACGTTCTGCGCCCGAACCCCATAGCTGTACTCCATCTCGCCGTTCACGCCGGATGCGGTGAAGCTCACCAGCCCAGTGTCCGGGTCGATGATTATCGCCAGGTCCGCGGGGACCGTCACCCCAACGAGGCTCCATTCGATGCCGGCGCTCTCGCTCTCCGGCGTGAGATTGACGTCATAGTTGTAGACCGTTCCGACCAGCATTGCCGTCGGCGGCGGCGCCGTAACGAGGTCGATCTCTGGAACGGGCGGACGCGAATCCACCGTCACGAGGAACTCCTGCACGTTCGGCTCACCGAGCCCATTGTCGACCTGCAGCGCAATGCTGTAGTCGCCCGGCGTGA
>JAFDFW010000795.1 GCA_019309605.1 Deltaproteobacteria bacterium
TGTTTACGACGAGAACAGAAGCTCGCTTGAAAAGGTCATTCAACAACACAAGGCAGAACTAGGCCAGACTTTCTGAGGATTCTTTGCCTGCCTTCGCCTGTAACTGTCGCCGCAAGAATAGGTTAGGTCTGACGTGGTCTGGGTTCGGCGTGCAAGATGTAGCCAAAAAGAGGAAAACTTCTCTTGCCCATGCATGGCATCCATGCTTACATTAAGGACATGGGAAAACATGGCAAAGCAGTACACGTAGCCACAAATAGGCGAATATACAAGGACAAGGTCTACGAGAACCACTACCTTCGCCGGACGTACCGTGAGGACGGCAAGGTCAAGCACGAGACGCTTGGCAATCTCTCACACCTGCCGGGCGATGTGATCGAGTTCATTCGCGCCCGGCTCTCAGGTGAAGCGGATCCGTGGAGCGGCTCAGGCGGTTTCCAGGTTCTTCGTTCATTCCCCCATGGCCATGTGTCAGCGGTCCTGGGTGCCGCACGCAGCGTCGGGCTGGAAAACCTGATTGCGGCCCGGCCGTCACGGGAACGGGATCTCGTTACGGCCATGGTGGTCATGCGCGTGCTTGCGCCGGCTTCCAAACTCGCCACGGCGCGGTCCCTGCGAGAGGCGACGGCAACGACGAGTCTGCCCGGTGAACTGGGCCTGGATGAGGTCACCGACGAGGAGATGTATACGACCCTCGACTGGCTCCTCGAACGCCAGGCCCGCATCGAAGACAAGCTGGCCGAACGGCATCTGCAGGATGGGTCGCTCGTGCTCTACGATGTCAGCTCGAGCTACTACACCGGCACCCACTGTCCGCTGGCCAGGCGGGGGCACAGTCGCGACGGGAAGAAGGGCTTCCCGCAGATCGTCTACGGCCTTCTCTGCGATGCACAGGGCTGTCCCGTCGCGATCGAAGTCTTCGAGGGGAACACGGGGGACCCGAAGACGCTCGCGCCGCAGATCGAGAAGATCACCGAGCGCTTTGGCATCAAGCACATCATCCTCGTCGGTGATCGGGGGATGATCACAAAAAAGCGCATCGATGAAGAACTCCGCGACCTGGAGGGTCTGGACTGGGTGACGGCGCTGCGGGCCGACAGCATCCGCAAGCTGGTCGAATCAGAGACCATTCAGCTCAGCGTCTTCGACAACCAGGACCTTGCCGAGGTCCGTTCACCCGACTACCCGGGAGAACGCCTGGTTGTCTGCCATAATCCGCTGCTGGCCGAGAAACGCAGGCGCAAACGAATCGACATGATCGAGGCCACCGAGAAAAGGCTCGACGCCATCGTCGCGGCGACCACGCGTGCCAGGCGACCCCTCCGGGGAGAAGACAAGATCGGTGAACGCGTCGGAAGAGAGATCGGTCGATATAAGATGCGCAAGCACTTCACCTGGACGATCACCGATCAGAGCTTCTCCTATCAGCGTAACGAGGAACGCATCGCCGAAGAGGCTGCGCTCGACGGCCTGTATGTCGTCCGTACCTCCGTGCCGGAAGCGACCTTCAATGCCGAACAGGTCGTGAGTACCTACAAGAGCCTTTCGAACGTCGAGCGCGCTTTCCGCAGCCTCAAGACCGTCGACCTGAAGATCCGACCGATCTACCACCGGCTTGAAGACCGCGTGAGGGCCCACGTCTTCCTGTGCATGCTCGCTTACTACGTTGAATGGCACATGCGTGAGAAGCTCGCCCCAATCCTCTTCGACGACGAAGACGCCGAGTACGCCGAGACCCTCCGTGCATCGGCCGTCGCTCCGGCCCAGAGATCACCCAGGGCCAAACACAAGGACAGAACCAAACGAACCGAAGAGGGACTGCCCGTCCACAGCTTCCGTTCCCTGCTCGCTGACCTGACCACGCTCGCCAAGAACCTCGTGACCATAGGGAACAACGGCGACACGTTCTGCCTCAATACGCACCCAACTCGGCTGCAACGAAAGGCCTTCGATCTTCTCGGGGTCACTCTGTAGCCGGAACCGCTGCACCCCCTGCGACCGAAAACCTACGCCGCAGATGGGCTTTTCTGTTCTGCTCCTCAGAAAGTTCGGTCTA
>JAFDFW010000128.1 GCA_019309605.1 Deltaproteobacteria bacterium
AACGCCCACTGCTTCGCTCGATGCGTGCGTGACCGCGGCCTACGTCGAAGCCTTGTTGATGAGCATGGACCCGGCGGAGGCGAGGGCTTGGCGGCGCGCGACCGCCGCCTGGTTGACATGGGAGCTGACCGGCCGGTTCGGCTGCGGCGAAGGCGTAACCCAACAACAAGCGGAGCCGTTTCGGTCCTGGGTGGCTGGCGCCGCAGGTGACGGCGCCGGTGGCGCGCTGTGGCTCGCGTATCTCTCGGCGCGACACGACACCGTGCCCGGCCATTTCGTCCGCGATGTGTGGGGGCTCGCCAGTCAGCGCACCTGGGAAGGGACTGGGCTCCGGGCAGACCCGGATCTTTGGTCGGCCATCGAGGCGGCGGTTGAACACAGCGGAGATCGCCTGCTCGACAATATCGAAGAACTGGCCGTCCTCCGATGGTTCGTCGGGCGAGCGGACGCGAGCGATGGCGTCATGACCGCGCTCGATGATGATGCGCGAGTGCCAATTGCTCGGCAGATGAAGCGCTTACCCACCCGGGTGATCGCCCGCGAGCCCCTACAATCGTTCGGAAGCGCATACCTAGTCATGGATGCAGCCGTATGGGGCGATGGCACGCGCTTGCGCGCGTGGCTGCAAGGCGAATACGGAGTTCGTTGGTCTTTCGTCGTGGTGCAACTCGACGAGCGGGGAAACGAGGTTCGTCGTATCGCCGCTCCGAACACGGGCCCCGCGCCCAATGCGTACCTGCCAATCGAAATCGACGGCACGACTCGACGCCTGCTATTCGTCGTGACGAACCTCTCAAACACTTTGCCTGACGCCGACGAAGCGGATGTCAGCGAGCGCGCATTCGAGCTCATCGTCGACCGCAGCGACGACTAACTGCGGGGGCGGCGGCGTCTGCGGCGAGTGCGGCGACTGCGCGGCTCCGCGTCGTACACGGCATCAGTCGGCTCGTGCGCCCAGGCCGGAAGATCCTCGCCGCGAGCCATGCGATCGAGCGCGAACAAGGTTGCCGCGTCGCCAAAGTACTCGCGGCGCGCGATCGACTGGATACGCCCCGTGCGAAGGCGCCGCTGCGCCATGACGAGCAGGCGGATGCGGTCTTTGAGGCGCCTCGGCAAGGACAGCCGAAGTGAGAGCTCTCGGACGAACTCCTCGTACGCGACCGGAACGTCCGACACGCCTTCGAGCGCTTCGTCGATCGGCCCGAGCAATAGCGAAGCGAGCAGAACCGCATCGCCCGGGAGGCGATCCTCGGCAGCGAGCGCATCCAGCGCCTTCAAGCGCCCGAAGGTCAGCGATGCGCCCTCCGGGTCGTCGTCCAAGAAGGATGCAACCTCGGGCAGAATCTCGCTCAGCACGCCCACGTCCCACGAGAGGAAGACCGATCGGTGTGCCGCGCCGCCGCGCAGAAAGCGGAGAATCTCCTCGAGCACCCGCGGCGCAGCCGCACGCCGAAGGTCGCCTCGGTGCCGAACCATTGCGTCGTAGACGTCGGGGTCGAGCCCCATATCGAGGCGCGCACTGAACTTGATCGCGCGTAGAATGCGCACCGGGTCTTCCCGAAAGCGGACGTTGGGATCGCCGATCGTGCGGAGTAAGTGTTCTTCGAGATCGGCCACGCCTCCGACGAAGTCGATCACCTCGCCGCGCTCGAGGTCGTAGAATAAGCCGTTGATCGTGAAGTCACGCCGGATCGAGTCCTCGTGCGGCTCCCCGAACACGTTGTCGTTGGTGATCAGCAAGTCCGTGTCTTCACCCTCGGTGATCGCTCGCCGCGAGGGGATCAGGCGCACCGGCTCCGGACCCGCGCAAAGTGGAATCTTCTTTGCGATCTTCGGCTTGATGACCTCGAAGGTCTGGGAAGGGTCGCGCCGATAGGTCGCCACCTCGATGACCTTTCCGCCAGAGAACAGGACGTGCGCCAACCGGAAGCGCCGGCCTATCACACGGCAGTTGCGGAAAAGGTCACGAACTTCGTAGGGGCGCGCGCTCGTGGCCAGGTCGAAGTCCTTGGGCTTGCGACCGAGCATCAGGTCCCGCACGCCGCCGCCCACGAGATAAGCCGTGTGGCCGTGCCGGTTGAGGCGGCGAATCACTTTAGCAGCGTCCGGGTCGACGAGCCGCCGCGGAATCGCGTAGGCGTAGACGATAGGCTCGGGCGGATCCTCACTGAGGGCGCCTCGATCGTCGTCTTCTGGTCGACCGAAGTCAGTATCTATAACTCGGGTCATCAAATTCCAAAGCCCATAAAGGCAAAGAAGTAGTTGCCATCTTGTAGCAACAACCCGTCCTGACGGCAATCTAAGACCAATGCTAGGGTCCCCCAACGAATGAACGAGCTCGAACGACTGGCGGGCAATGTCATCGTCTGCGGATTTGGGGGGGTGGAAGCTCCCGCAACGGTTCAGCGGTGGCTGTCGGAGGAAAGCGTAGCGGGTTTGATCCTGTTCAAGCGCAACATCGACAGCCTGGACCAAGCTGCCGCACTGATCACCTCATGCACGACGGGAGGCGATCGCGCGCATCCGATTCTGGTTTGCGTCGATCAAGAGGGTGGCCGCGTTGCTCGTTTCAGCGAGCCCGTGCTCAGACTTCCGCCAATGCGGACGCTCGCCGCCGCGGGTGACACGCAGCTGACTCGCGACGCGGCCGAGGTTCTTGGGCGTCAGTTGCGCGCTATCGGGATCAACTTAGACTTCGCGCCGGTCCTCGACGTGGACACCAACCCGGATAACCCCGTCATCGGCGATCGCGCTTTTGGCTGCACGCCAGATGTCGTGATCAAGCATGCGCTTGCGTTCGCCGACGGGCTGCACGACGGCGGAGTGCTCTCCTGCGGGAAGCACTTCCCAGGGCACGGTGACACCGACCTCGACAGCCACCTCGCCCTTCCGACCCTCCGCCACGACCGTGCTCGCCTCGACGAAGTGGAGCTTCGTCCCTTCCGCGCCGCCGCCCAGCGGCTCCCATCGGTGATGACCGCACACGTCGTCTTCGAAGCGGTCGACGCCAACGCTCCCGCAACCATGTCTCCGACCGCGATCGGAAAGCTACTGCGGCAGGACCTGGGCTTCGACGGCGCCGTGTTCTCGGACGACCTCGAGATGAAAGCCGTCACCGAACGTTACTCCATCGAGGAAGCCGGGGTCCTGGCGATCGAAGCAGGCTGCGACCTGCTCCTGGTTTGTTCCGATCTCGAGGCCGCCGCTCGCGTGCGCGAAACGCTTGCGACCGAAGCCGGCCGCAATGTACCGTTTCGCGCGCGTCTGACCGAAGCCCGATCGCGCGCGGACGCCCTCCGGCGGCGGGTCCACGACCTCCCCCCTGCCGTTCCCCTTCGAAACGCGCTAGATAGCGCCGAAGCCCGTTCGGTAACGGAGCGGCTTCAGCGGTTGGAACGTGAACCTGTCGATGTGTTGAGCTGAGGAAGCGTTGGAAATCTACGGCGACACGAGCGGCCTCAGCCCTTCGGACACAAAGGCGCTGCAGCGTATTTACCGGCGCAAGGTGCCTCTGGACCGGCTCACGACTCCTGAGCTGACGCGCGCGCTCGTGGGCGTCTCCCACGCGACCGGGAGACAAGTCGGCGTACTCGTCGACCGCCGCGGGACGGTGCATCACGTCATCGTGGGCGACGCGTCGAAGCTCATGCTGCCCGACCTGGGCCGTCTCCGTGCCGGCGCTGGCAGGCTCCGAGGGTCGAGGCTCATCCACACTCACCTGCGCAACGAACCGCTGAGCCGCGATGACTTGGTCGACCTCACGCGTTTGCACTTGGACATGGTGGTCGCGATCTGCCTTGCGCCCGGCGAAGAGCGCGCGCTGTGCGTGTACTACGGGCACAACTTCCCGGTCGTCGACGATACCAACGAGCCGCCCTTCCGAACCTTCGGCCCGATTCCTTACGCGAAGGCTCGCGACAACCCTGCAGAGATCATCGAAATACTCGAGCAGGAGTTTGCCCAGGCGGCTCGAGCCCGCGGGGTCACCGCGAAAGACGGTCGCGCCATTCTAGTGCACGTCTGCGACAAGCGAAGCGCCGCCCAAGCCGAAGACTCACTGCGAGAGCTCGATGAGCTCGCCAGAACGGCAGGGGTCGAGGTCGCCGATCGAATCCTGCAGGTTCGTGACCGCGTCGATCCACGCTACGCGCTCGGTCGCGGAAAGCTCGAGGACGTCGTGATCCGAGCGATGCAGCTCGACGCGGAGACGCTGATCTTCGACTGCGACCTTCGACCTGCCCAGGCCAACAACATCGCCCGAATGACGGACATGAAGGTAGTCGACCGCACTCAGCTCATCCTGGACATCTTTGCGCAGCATGCCGAAACCAGCGACGGCAAGCTGCAAGTCGAGCTCGCGCAGATGCGGTATCTGCTGCCGCGCCTCGGCCAACGAGACGATGCACTGTCCCGACTGACCGGCGGTATCGGGGGGCGCGGACCCGGCGAGACGAAGCTCGAGGTCGGACGGCGCAGAGCGAGGGAGCGCATCACACGTCTTCAGTCCCAGCTGAAGCGACTGGGTCGGCAGCGAGAGCAGAGGCGCTCGCGCCGAAAGCGAAGCGGCACGCCCACGGTGGCGATCGTCGGCTACACGAATGCAGGCAAGAGCACCCTCCTCAACGCGCTGACTGGCAGCGATGTGACGGTCGAAGACAAGCTCTTTGCAACTCTCGATACGCGCTCACGGACGATGAGGCTTCCCTCCGGCCGCGACATCATCGTGACCGACACGGTGGGCTTCATTCGCGACCTACCCAAAGACCTGTTCGCGGCGTTCCGTGCGACATTTGACGAGACCCAGGACGCCGACCTGCTGCTTCACGTGATCGACGCCTCGGACCCCTGCCGAAGTGAGCACGTCGAGACGACAGAGAAGTTGTTGGTCGACCTCGGCCTCGAACGAGTCCCGCGAATCCTGGTCTTCAACAAGTGCGACAAGCTCGAGACGCCCCAACCGACGCTCGCGGACCGAGGTGTCCCGATCAGCGCCCTCGATCCGAACTCGCTGGGCGCGCTCAAAAAAGGGATCGAAGACCGCATCGAGGTGTCGCACCCCATGCTCCAGGCGGACGTGCCTACTTCTTCACGACCGGCTTGATGCCGACCTTGCCGTCCTTGACCACGACCTTGAAGTCGACGCGCTTCCCCTTGTGCTTGCGGTCTAGCTTGGGAACCATCTTCTTGAGGCTCTTGGCCACCGTCTCATAGTCAATCTTGTCGGTGCGCTCGTTGTTGCTTCGCTTGGCCTCGACGTAGCTGTCGTAGATCTGGCGCATCCGAGCTTCGCCGGGCCCCTTGGAACGAGTCGTGATCGCCGGCGGCGCGCGGCGGCTCGGCGTGATCGCCGGATTCGATTTCTCCCTCTTTAGAGCGGGCCTGCGTGATTGTGGCTTACCGAACCGTGCGGCCGGCTGTTCGGACTGGGGCGCGGCGGCCGGCCGAGTCGCCTCGGGTGCTTCCAGGTCGAGCGTTGCTACTTTCGACGAGGGTTCCGGCGCCTTGAGGAGTTCGTCCATCCGATCGCTCGCGTCGGCGATCAGTTCATCCATGTTGAGGTCGGCATTCGGGTCGAGCTCGACGGGACTGCTGCTTCGACGTGCCCTCTCTTGTTCGCGCTCGGCGCGCGACGCCTCGCGACGCCGTCTCGCTCGGAGCAGATCACGGCGGTACGTGCCTTCTTCGATCTGACGGCCGATGCGGCGCCAGTACGTTTGCAGCGTGGTGTAGCGTTGGATCAGCGTCTGAAAACGGAACCGAAGCGCGGTGTTCCTTGGCTTGACTTTGCGCAGCTCATGAAGGCCGCGGTCGAACTGCTTGCGGGGGATCTGAGGCTCGATGCGCTCGATCCCTTGAAACCACTGCTCATAAAGATGCTTGATGCGCGAAAGCTGCACCTCTGCATCCGACAACCTTATTTCGAACTCTTTCGGCGTCATGACCCAACCATCACCGCGGTGTGACCTTCAAATTGTCGAACCAGAGGTCGGATTGCCAGTTATTGAAGCCAAAATGCTCGTGTCCCCGGCCCCCGAGGGGCTGAGAATCGACCATTTCCAGCAAAATGTCGTCATCCACCCACACCGTCAGAATGCCACCAATCCGCTCGATCCGGAAGCGGTAGGTCTTGCCAACCTCGACTTTTTCCGGGAGTTGTTCCAGCCGCCAAAGATGATGACGTAGCTCGTCGCCGTGTAGGTATCGTCCTTCGCATGGGACGCCCCGTCTCCGAAAATCTCGACTTTGATATCCCCTTCGGCGCTCTCGCTTCGCACGTCGAACTCAACCCGAACCTCGCGAGGCAGAGTCCGAAGAAGCCAAAGAGGATGATTCTTGGCCCCCTTCACATGAAGCTCCCCGTCTTGGATCCCCCAGTTGCCGCCTGTCTTCTTGTAGGCGCTGCCGAGTTGGGAGCGGTTGAAGTCGTCAGTGAAGGCAGAGCCAATACCAGGATCGCCTTGCGGGGTACAGGCCGCCAGCAGCAGGCAGGCGGCAGCGCAAGCCCGAGGGGCTGAGAATCGACCATTTCCAGCAAAATGTCGTCATCCACCCACACCGTCAGAATGCCACCAATCCGCTCGATCCGGAAGCGGTAGGTCTTGCCAACCTCGACTTT
>JAFDFW010000796.1 GCA_019309605.1 Deltaproteobacteria bacterium
TATCCTCCACCCGGATATACACGGTCCCCGCTCTCTCCTGGAGGCTCAGCACAACCGCACCGCCGCCGCTGGGATGCGCGTCGCGGGCGGCGTCGCGCGCGTTCTGCAACAAGTTGTGGAGCACCTGCGTGATCTGATCGGCGTCGACGAACGCTTCCACTGGTGCTCCCGAAAGATTCACAGCGACCGGCGCCTCCCCCTCGGCGTGCAGGGATGCGGCCTGTGCGACGACCTCGCGAAGGTCGACTTTCTCCCGCTTTGGCGCCGGGAGTCGCGCGAAGCGACTGAACTCGTCGACGATGTTCCGGAGGCGCTCGACCTCCTGCAGAATCGTTCGCGTCGACTCATCAAACAGCGAGTCGAACTCTTTGTGCGAGCGTTCGCGTGCCTTGCGCAAGGTTTCGATTGAAAGCCGAATCGGGGACAGTGGGTTCTTGAGCTCATGTGCCAGGCTCTTCGCGATCTCCTGCCATGCGGCGATTCGCTCCGTCTGCCGCAGCTGCTCCCTCGCATCCCTCAAGTCGCGTGTCATCCGATTGAATGCCGTGGCCGTCGCGGGAAATGCGCCACCGGGGCCGTCGCGGAGCGTCGTGTCGAAATCGCCACGGCCGACGCGCGTCGCGGCGGCGGTGATCTCGTCCACTGAGGATTGCAGCCATCGATTGAGGTAGCCGCCAAAGATCAGCGCGAGCCCCAGCGCTAGAACGGCGACGCAGGCGATCCACAGAAGAAGCGGCGGGCCGCGCCGGTCGAGTCTGGGGCGCCAAACCATCACGCTCTGAGCAACGCCCTCTGCGTCCGTCAGCTCTGTCACCACTTTGTCTCGCTTGCCGGCCTCGCCTGTGATTACGAGTTGCCGGGGGTCGAGACTACGAAGATCGGAGAAGCGGTGGCCGGCGATCAGGGTCAGGTGCGCTCCACCGCGTGCGATAGAACACGACCTCACCAAGAACCGCTGGTGTTCCTGGTCCCCCAGCAACACCGTGTACGTGCGATCCCCCGCGCTCCTTGCTTGGCGGGTCAAGTCCGCGCCCTGGTCCCCGAGCACCCGATGGCGGTGCCCCGTGGCGAGGACCTCCCCACTCAGCGAGTCCAGCACCCACAAGCCTTGGAGGCCCGCCGCTTCCATCGACCCGCGGAACAGCCGGTCGTAGTCGAGCTCGGAGGGCATCTCGTCACCGCGGTCCCGGAGTAGTGTGTCTACGGCCAGGTCATCCTGGCAAAGACGGCTCACCGCGGCCTTGCGTTGTGCATCGAGCTCACCGAGCCGCGCGCGGGCCATCTCCACCTCGCCGGCCCCAGTACCAGCGCCCCATTGCGACACCGCCAACCAGACAATGCCCGTCAGCGCGACCGGGAATGTTGCCACCAGCGCGAAGAGAACGACGACGCGGGTGGAAAACCGGCTCATGGCGCGGCTACGCCGCCAAGGACCCGCTCTTCACGCGTGGGCGGTGCGGCGTCGGTCGAACCGCTTCCGCCTTCCTCCTCGTACTGCTCCATCAAGAACAGGTTCGGGTCGGCGACATCCGGCGGCCTCGCGACCTCGACCGGCGCCGTCCCCGTGAGGAAGACCTCCTCCAAGGCGTCCTCCTGGCCTTCGTAGGCCAGCAGGCCCGACGCGGGGTCGATGCGGGCCCTCGTCACGCCGCTAGGCATTGCGAAGTCGGTTTCCTTCGGTGTCTTGTCCGCGGCATCCATGACGTCGATCCAGATCGGAAGCGCAGTCCGAGTACCGGTTTCGCGCTTTCCGAGCGATCGCGAGTCGTCGAAGCCGACCCAGACCCCGGCCACGACGGAAGGCGAGTAACCCACGAACCAGGCGTCCCGCGCCTCGTTGCTGGTGCCCGTCTTGCCGACCACCGCGCGTTCGAGGCGCTGTGCGGGCGACCCGGTGCCTTCGGTGACCACGCTCCGAAGCATGCTGGTCATCACGTACGCTTCACTCGGCGTCATGACGTCGCGAGCGGGCTCGCCAGGCTCGAGCTGTACTTGCGTTCCATCGGGAGCGACGATCTTGCTCACGATCCGCGTGGGAGCCCAGCGACC
>JAFDFW010000129.1 GCA_019309605.1 Deltaproteobacteria bacterium
CGTCACATCGATCTGGTTGGACGGCGGTTCGGATTCGCTTGCGGTGGCGTCGGGTTTGCTGGCGCTGGCGCAGCGCCGCGGGGTTTCGTTCACTGCGCTTGATGGTGGGCTGGGATTCGACCCTGTCGGCTTGCTTGCAGGGGAGGGGCGCATCCAAGGAGGGCTTCGAGCGCGGGTCGCCCAGTTGAAGGACTTGGGCTCGTGGTGCTCTCGGAACGCGCCTGGTCTGCGCGCGGCCAGCGTGTCGAGTGACCCCTACGACGGTGGAGGCGCGAGCACCGTGCAAGAGCTCGCATACACGATCGCAACGGGTCTCGAATACCTTCGCCAGTTCACCGAAGGCGGCATGACCGTGGACGCGGCCGCACGCCAGATCGGATTCAGCTATTCGGTCTCCGGTGACTTCTTCACCCAGGTCGCCAAGCTTCGAGCGGCCCGATGGCTTTGGGCCAAGGTGGTGACCGCCGCCGGCGGTGAGCCCAGCGCGGCGGCCATGCAGATCCACTGCCGGACCTCTCGTTTCACCAAGACGCAGCGCGACCCGTGGGTGAACATGTTGCGCGTCACATCGGAGTGCACGGCCGCGGTATTCGGAGGTGCCCAGAGTATCGCCACCACGCCGTTTGATGGCGCGATTGGCCCGTCCGATGTGCTCACGCGACGAGTCGCACGCAACACACAGGTCGTTTTGCGTGAGGAATCCCATCTCGGCGAGGTTGCAGATCCTGCCGGTGGCAGTTGGTTCGTCGAGCGACTCACGAACGACTTGGCGCGCGCCGCCTGGGACGAATTCCGCTCGATCGAGGCGGGGGGTGGCATCCTCGCGGCCCTCGGATCGGGCAAGCTCGTCGATTCGGTGGGCGAAGTCGCCGACGCCAGAGAGAAGGCGCTCGCCAAGCGCAAGACGCCTGTCGTCGGCGTGAGCGAGTTTCCAAACCTGCAGGAAGGAGCGGTCGACCGTAGCCCCGTTTCAGCGGAGGAGATCCAAAGCCTGCTCAAAGCCTCGATCGATTCGCTCGACCTCGGGGCTCATGGAGAGCGCCTTCGCGCCATCGTAAGCGCAGTGAACGACGCAAAACGTGAGCAGGGTGCGCTCACCGACGCCTGCCTCGCTGCCACGACCGGCGGGGCCGACATGTACAGCGTGGCGACGGTGCTGCAGCATGGTCAGCCTGACTTTCACGTGGAGCCCATCCTTCAGTGGAGGGCCGCCGAGATTTGGGAAGAGCAACGCACGCGCAGCGATCGCCACCCGACCCGGCCCGTTGCGTTCTTCGCCAATCTCGGGTCCATCCCGGCGCACACGGCGCGTTCGACATGGACTCAGAACCTTCTCGCGGCCGTCGGTGTCGACGCTGCGACGAACGACGGGTTCACTGACATGGAAGCGCTGGCTGCGGCCTGGAAAGGCTCGTCGGCGTTGCTCGCTGTGATTTGCGGCAGCGACAAGGACTACGAGGTGTTGCTGGACTCGGCGGTTGCCGCGCTAAAGAAGGCCGGGTGCCCGGTCGTGTTGCTCGCAGGCCGTCCTGGGGCGCGGGAGGCCGCGCTTCGTGAGGCCGGGGTGAGTGACTTCGTGTTCGTTGGGGCAGATGTGCTCACCGTGATGACTCGGGTCCTTGATGCCGTAGGGGTGGAACGATGAGCCGCTTGCCCGACTTCAGCACAATCGACTTCGACGCTACCGCGGAGGGCAGCTCCTCCCCGCTTGGCGATTGGAAGGCGCTCGTCGGCGCGCGAGCCGACCAATTCTGGAAGACCCCCGAGGGCATCGAGGTCAAGCCCGTGTACACGGCAGCGGATCTCGACCCCGTCACGCACCTCGAGACGATGCCGGGTGTGCCGCCGTTCCTCCGGGGCCCTTACTCCACGATGTACGTGCGCCGGCCGTGGACCGTTCGGCAGTACTCCGGCTTCTCGACCGCCGAGCAGAGCAACGCGTTCTATCGCCGGAACCTCGCCGCTGGTCAGAAGGGCTTGTCGATCGCCTTCGATCTGGCGACACACCGCGGATACGACTCCGACCACCCACGTGTAGCGGGGGATGTCGGGATGGCCGGTGTTGCCATCGACTCCATCATGGACATGCGCATCCTGTTCGACGGCATTCCGCTCGACCAGATGAGCGTTTCGATGACGATGAACGGAGCCGTGCTGCCCATTCTCGCGCTCTACGTCGTTGCGGCGGAAGAGCAGGGCGTCGACCCCAAGCAGCTCACAGGAACGATCCAGAACGACATCCTCAAGGAGTTCATGGTTCGCAACACGTACATCTATCCGCCATCGCCCTCGATGCGCATCATTGCCGATATCTTCAAGTACACCGCCGCGAACATGCCGCGCTTCAACAGCATCAGCGTCAGCGGCTATCACATGCAGGAAGCCGGCGCGACGCAGGACCTGGAGCTCGGCTACACGCTGGCAGACGGTCTCGAGTACGTGCGCACCGGGTTGGCAGCAGGCCTCGGCATCGATGAGTTCGCGCCGCGTATCAGTTTCTTCTGGGCCGTTGGCACCAACTTCTTCATGGAGGTCGCCAAGCTTCGGGCGGGGCGTCTCCTGTGGGCCAAGCTCATCGAGCAATTCAACCCGAAGACCCCCAAGAGCCTCGCGCTTCGCACGCATTGCCAAACCTCAGGCTGGAGCCTCACGGCCCAGGATGTGTACAACAACGTCGCCCGCACGTGCATTGAAGCGATGGCTGCGACCCAGGGGCACACGCAGAGCCTTCACACCAACTCGCTCGATGAAGCGATCGCGCTGCCGACCGATTTCAGTGCGCGTATCGCCCGTAACACGCAGCTCTACCTCCAGCTCGAAAGCGGCACCACCAACGTGATCGACCCCTGGGGCGGGAGCTACTACGTCGAGCGGCTCACCCACGAGCTTGCGCTTGCTGCCTGGGAGCACATCAAAGAGGTCGAAGAACTCGGTGGAATGACCAAGGCGATCGAGGCGGGGCTGCCCAAGCTACGCATCGAGGAGGCGGCGGCGCGGACACAGGCGCGCATCGACTCTGGCCAGCAGACGATCGTCGGGATCAACAAGTACCCCCTCGAAAAAGAAGACCCTCTCGAGGTCCTCAAGGTCGACAACACCGCAGTCCGAGAGGCGCAGATCGCTCGTCTCCGCGAGCTGCGTGCGGAGCGTGACGAGCCTGCTCTCATACCGAAACTTGAGGCTTTGACCAAGTGCGCCGAAACTGGGGAGGGCAACCTGCTGGAGCTAGCGATTGACGCGGCCAGGCATCGAGCCACCGTGGGAGAGATCAGCGACGCGCTCGAGCGCGTCTGGGGGCGCTACCAAGCGACGATTCGGAGTATCGAAGGCGTGTATCGAAGCGAAGTGGGTAAGAATTCGGAGGCCGTGGACCGCGTGCGAGCGCGAAGCGACGGGTTCTTGAGCAAGCACGGTCGGCGGCCGCGTATCCTCGTCGCCAAGATGGGGCAAGACGGACACGACCGTGGCCAGAAAGTGATCGCCACGGCCTTTGCCGACCTCGGGTTCGACGTGGACATCGGGCCGTTGTTCCAGACGCCGGAGGAAAGCGCGAAGCAAGCGATCGAGAACGACGTGCACATCATCGGGGCCAGCTCGCTCGCGGCGGGTCATCTGACGCTGGTGCCGCAACTCAAGCAGGCGCTCAAGGACCTCGGTCGCGAAGACATCCTGGTGGTCGTGGGCGGCGTGATCCCGCCCGAGGACTACGACGCGCTACGTGAAGCGGGCGCCGTTGCGATCTTCGGCCCAGGTACGGTCATTGCCGATGCTGCGATCGAGCTCCTCGAGCAGCTTGATGCACAGCTCGGGGGGTCGTGAAACGCCTCGACGCGCAAGCCTATGTTGAGGGAGTGCGCGGAGGCGACCGCGCGATCCTTGCCAGAGCCATCACATTGATCGAAAGCGAGCAGCCGGCGCACACCGAGCTTGCTCAAGACGTGCTCGAAGCGCTCTTACCGGAGACGGGTGGGGCGCATCGAGTCGGGATTAGCGGGGTGCCCGGCGCTGGGAAGAGCACATTCATCGACGCTCTCGGCACCATGCTGACCGGTCAGGGGCATCGCGTAGCGGTGTTGGCCGTCGATCCGACTAGCAGCATCAGCGGCGGAAGCATCCTGGGCGATAAAACCCGAATGTCGACCCTGAGCAACGACCCGAATGCGTTCATCCGCCCGTCGCCAACGAGTGGGACGCTCGGCGGGGTCGCCCGAAAGACCCGCGAAACGATTCTCTTGTGCGAGGCCGCAGGCTTTGATGCGGTGCTCGTAGAGACGGTGGGCGTGGGACAGTCTGAGATCATCGTGGCCGGGATGGTGGACTTCTTTCTCGTGTTGCTGATCGCGGGCGCGGGCGACGAGCTTCAGGGGATCAAGCGAGGCATCCTCGAGGTGGCTGACATGCTGGCGATCAACAAGGCCGATGGCGACAACCGTGCTCGTGCGACTCGCGCTCAAGCGTCCTATCAGAGTGCGCTGCGCCTCATGCGCGGAGACATGGTGCCGCCCGTCGTGACCTGTAGCGCGCTCGAGAAAACGGGGCTCAGCGAGCTGTGGGCGCTGGTTGCAGAGAGCCGATGCGACCTCGATGCGTCCGGCGAGTTCCGGAGGAAGCGTCAGGCGCAGCAGGTTCAATGGATGTGGGACATGGTCGAGGATGGGCTTCGTCGAGCGCTTCGGGGCGACCCCGAGCTATCCGTGCTGATCACGCAGCTCGAAGATGCGGTAGGCCAGGGCCGGGCGACACCAAGCGCAGCTGCGCTGCAGGTACTGCGCCGGTTTGCCGAGCGCGCGGACGAGGCGCTCAAGCCCGACTGAGCTCGTCTGCGGAGTCGGGGTTGTCTTCGCCGGGCTTGCCCGCCGGCTTGGGTGAGGGCCCCAGGAGATCGGCCAACCAGCTGAGGTCGTCGCTGTGCGCGAGTGAGTGCTTGATGACCATGGTGAGCGGCGCAGAGACGAGCGCGCCGACCGGGCCCAACAACCAGCCCCAAACCACCATGGAGACCAGCACGACCAACGCGGACAGTCCGAGCGCCTGGCCCATCACGCGGGGCTCGACAGCGCCGATTGCGAGATTGATCGCTCCGAATCCGGCCGCGACGACCAGCGCCTGCCCCGGACCTAGCTGAATTAGGGCGAGTGTGATGGCCGGCACCGCCGCGATGATCTGGCCGACCGTCGGGATGTAGTTCAGGAGGTAGGCGAGCAAACCCCAAAGCAACGGAACGTCCACGCCTCGCCACCAGCACCAGACGAACACGAGGACGCCGGTCAGGACGCTCATCACCGTCTTTGCGACCAAGTAGGTGTTCACCTCGTGCGCGGCTGAAGAGAGATCCTCGATCTGGCTTGGCGTCGCGATCTTGGAGAGCTTCTCGCGGAGCCCGGTGGACTCGAAGAGCATGAAGGCGACGATCAGCAGCACGAGAACCATCTGTGACACGAAGGACGCCGCCGCCTGAGCCATCGTAGTTGCGAGATTGAGCATCCAGGTCGGCTCGGAGAAGTCGTAGACCGCTTCCAGGTGGACGCCGTAGCCGTCGAGCCAGAGTTCGAGCTGCTCCATTTGACCGGAGAGCATCGCCGCGTACTCCGGGACTCGCTCGGTAAATGTTGCGACGGCCGCTGCGAGTGGGAAGCCGAGTGCGGCGCCGGCAGTGACGTCCAACAAGAGGCCCGATAGGACGGCCACGAGCCGGGGGACGCCCCGGTCGCACAGCCAAACCACGAGAGGCGCCGTCACGATGGCGATGAAAGTGGCGACGAGCACCGGAACCAGCAAGGGCGCAGCGAGTTTGATGCCGGCTCCGATCACTATGATCGAAGCGCCGATCAAAACGACGCGTCCGTCTTTGGCTACAGCCACCCCATCAATGTAGCGCGGATCACGAAGGCACGCGATCCAGCAGCTCTAGCGCGGTGCCATTCACTCGCAGCCCAGCAGTGCCGTCGATAATCGAGCGTAGCTCGCGACCGACCAGGGTGTCCCGCCAGCCGTTGGCGAGGCGAGAAGGCTGATGGAGCACTAGGCTCGTCACGTCATCGCGGGTACCGAGCACGCTCATATCGAGATCCTCCTCGCCGGCTCGCTGCGCGAGCCACGCGAGGCAGAGTGCGATTACACCGTCGACGTTGGGAAGGTTTGGATGGCGGCCAGGAGCTGGTCGGTATGTTTGAAGCGCCCAAGGTCGAAGTTCCGGACGCCTCGTAGTTGCTCGGTGTTGCGCGCGGGGCGCTGGGCGAGCGCCAGCAAGGCCATGTCGGACAGGACGGTTCGAGGTGGGCGGTTCTGTTTCTTCGCGACCTGGTCGCGCCAGGCGGCAAGTTCCTGCGCGACGCCGCAGGCCCGGCCGTTCAGCTTGGTCTTGCCGCGGAGCTTCCACCACAGCGTCGCTGGGTCAGGGGCAGACCTGTCCTTCGAACGCAAGCGCTCGATCTCCTCTTCGGCCCATTGCAGACGGCCCCGGTCATCGAGTCGGCCCACCAGCGTGTCGCGAAGCTCCAAGAGATGAGCCACGTCGGAAGCGGCATAGCGGAGGTCCGCCTCGGGCAGCGGACGGCGTGTCCAGTCGGATAGCTGGGCGCTCTTGTCGAGCTCAATGCCCAGGAACCCCTCGACCAGCCTGCCGAGCGAGCTCGTCCGATACCCGCAGAAGAGTGCGGCGATCTGCGTGTCGAACATGCGCTGCGGCACAGTGCCCGAGACTAGCTCCAAGATCTCCAGATCTTGCGATCCCGCGTGCATGACGCACACCGCGTTGCTTTGAAAAACTCGGCTAAGCGGGCGTACGTCGACCGCCAACGCGTCGACCAGCGCAATCCGCTCCCGCGTTGCGAGCTGCACCACCGCGAGTTGGGGTAGATAAGTTCGTTCCCGATGGAACTCGGTGTCCAGCGCGTAGGCGCGGGTGTCGGACAGCTCGTCGACGAGCGAATCGAGCTCTGCTTGGTTGGTGATCCAGTCGAAGTCAGGCACGGGGGCTACCTTAGCGCATCACGAGCCGCCCGCCCGCTCACCGGCAATAGGGGCGGCCCGGGTGCGGTTGGTCGACCCAGCCCTTGCGCCGTTCGAGCCAGCGCTCCACTTCGGCGTCCATTGGCCCCGCTGCCTCACGCGCTTCTTCGTGCGTGACGATCTTGGCCTTCGCCCGTTTGCGCGCTGGAGCGAGGGGTAGCGGACGTACGCCGGCGGCTTTGAGCTTCTGCTGTTGCCACGGGTATATCGGTTGCGAGTCCCGGCACCCCTCCTTGATGTCGTCGGGCGCACAGAAGAAGCGGAAATGAAAGTGATCATCGTGAGGATAACCGGGCTGGCAGCTCATCTCGGCGAACCGCGTTAGCGTCGCCGCTGGAACGTCTTGTGTCCGCGCGTAGTCGAGCAAGAGTGTTCGCAGGTGTTCAGCCACGAAGATGTCCTGAAGCTGCGCCTCGTCGTCTTCGATGAGGGCTTGAAGGAACAGCCACGTCCGGGGGATGTCGAGCTGTAGGTAGACGTCGTCCGACGGGTCCGCCAGGTCCCGAAAGTCCACCCCTGCCCCGGTCTGGTCGAAGAACGCGCCTACGCTTTCGATCGGTTTTCCGGCTGGCCCTAGTTGGTAGAACAGCACATCGACGTCGCGGCCGCTCTGGTGCGAGCGGTGGTGGGGAATCGGGCCCCCGTGCTCGCGGCTGAGGTCGTTGATCGTCACCGGCAGGCCACCGAGCTCCCGATGGACTCTGCTCCCGGCATCAATGAGGCTGCGAACCATCTCCACGGTGCCGTAGCGAGCATTCGGATCCCGCCCCGGGTTGAATCGCAAACCCGGGGCCGCGAGCGGAAGGGGCACCCCGCCTCGTAGCGAGCCGTCGTTTGGGTTTCTCACCGACACGGACTCGAAGGCGCTCCAGTCGATCGGTTGAGGCCCTGGCGTCACGGACTCCGGCGCCTCCATGGGTGGAGTTGCGAGAGGCTTCTGGGCGGGGCTGCACCCTGAAGCCACCACCCAGATCAGTGCAGACGTGAAGAGCGCGTAAGCGTGCATGACCGGTCCGGGAGGCTCCATCATCCGGCCGGGAGTATAGCTCAGCTTTGTTTGCGTTTGGGGGCGCAATTCCGCATGCTCCGAAGGTGCGTGAAGCGGTGCAGCAAGTCATTAATGACGTTCTCAATCCGCTCCTCCAAAACGACGCGAGCAGCATCGAGTTGCTGGGCGTGACAGAGGCTGAGGTGGTCGTTCGAGTGACGGGGCGCGCGGCGTTTGGTGTGGGCGCGGAGTTCGTCCGAACCGGAGTCATCGAACCGGCTTTACGAAAGGTCGTGGGTGACGCGTGCGCAATCCACATCAAGAAGACGATCCCGACCGCCAAACGGCGCGCGTGACGAGATGCACGACCTAGATCGGTCAATCCGCGAGCGGCGATCCGTGCGAGGCTTTCTTCCGAGGCCGGTGCCTCGCGACGTTCTCGAAGAGGTGTTCGGGCTGGCGCAGCACGCCCCGAGCAACTGCAATGTTCAACCATGGCGCGTCTACGTCGCGTCCGGCGACGCCGTGGAGAAGCTGCGTGCGGCCCTCCTTCAGGCGGTGACGACCGGCGCCTCGCCGGTGATGGTGACGCCGATCGACGAGTTCCTTGGCGGCTATCGCGAAAAGCAGGTCGCCTGTGCGGTCGAGCTGTACGGCAAGATGGGGATCGAGCGCGACGACCGGGTGGGGCGCTTGAAGGCGAGCCTCCGGAACTTCGAGTTTTTCGATGCCCCGCACGTCGCCTACATCTGCATGGCGAAGAGCTTTGGGATCGGCGTTGCGCTCGATGTCGGCATGTACGTGCAGACCTTGATGCTCGCGATGCAGTCCCGTGGCATCGGCTCGTGCGCCCAGGCGGCTTTGCGCACCTTTCCGGAGCTCGTGAGCGAACACCTCGATATCCCGGACGACGAGCAGATCCTCTGCGGACTGTCGTTTGGATACGAGGACCCCACCGTTCCCGCCAATCAAACGCGTCAGCCGCGCGACCCGATTTCCGGCAATGTGTTCTTTCGCGGCGATGCGGGTTAGCGGCCCTTGGCGCGATCGTAGTGGACCGCTGTTCCGTAGGCCAGAACCTCGATCGTACCGATGCCTTCGTTGCCTGTGGTACTCGAGATGGTCGATGTCTCCAGGCGCGTATTGATGTATGCGTGTGCGTCGGGCTGGGACTCTTTCATGCGAAGCACGGCTTCGCGCCGAGCGCGCTCGATGAGCGACGAGTAGGAACGGACCTCCCCGCCGAAGATCATTCGGAAGCCGCTCAGGAAGCGTTTGAAGTGGTCGACCGAGAGCACCACGGACCCGGTGGCAAGGCTCGCCGATCGAACGGCACCGGGGGCGTCCGACTGCTTGGTGGAAAGTGCGGGCTGACCCTGGAAGCGGGCTTCACGATCCTCGATGTTCGCGTAGTGTCTGCGCTCGATGCTGGAGCCCACGACTCTTCCCACGACGATCAGGAGGACTGGAATCGCGATGGAGATCAGGAGTTCGATCGACATGGTCACTCGACCAAGACGGCCGTGCCGTAAGCGAGAATCTCTGAAGCGCCTTGGGCGACGG
>JAFDFW010000007.1 GCA_019309605.1 Deltaproteobacteria bacterium
TATCGTCGTCACCGGCGAGCAGGTGTACGAGGGCGTCGAGTTCGTCCGTACGCGGCGGCACCTGTGGGTCGAACGAGGGTCGGTCCACTTCGTCGACGGAAGCGCGTTTTCGGGTGTGAAGCTTCGGCCTGGGGAAACGCTCGACCTTGCATGGGTCTCGTTGAGGCCCGCCAAGGTTCATGAACGGCCGCAGGGCCGCGTCATCCAACGCTTGGGCCGGCATTCGGTGGTGCACATCGAAGCGATCAAAGGCGTCTGGGCCAAGCTTGCCAGGGGAGGCTGGGTGAAGACCGCCGAGCTCGCGCGCACCGAGCGAATGGAGCCGCCTGAAGGTGTCGGCCCCACCGACCGCTGGATCGACGTCGACATCGAGCAACAAGTCCTCGTCGCCTACGAGGGAACGAAGCCGATGTTCGCGACCCTGGTTTCAACCGGCAAGAACACCAAGCAATCTGAAACCCCGCTCGGCGTCTTTCAGATCTGGGTCAAGCTCGCCTACTCCGACATGGACGACATCGAACGCACCGACATCCCCAAAAATTATTCGATTCAAGACGTCCCCTGGGTCCAGTTCTTCAAAGGTTCCTACGGCTTCCACGCGGCCTTCTGGCACAACGACTTCGGCCACCGCCGAAGCCACGGCTGCATCAACCTCTCACCCCAAGACGCCCGCTACTTGTTCCAGTTCACCCAACCCATCCTCCCGCCAGGCTGGAACGCCATCCTCCCCATCGCCGAAGACCATCCCACCACAGTTCAAGTCCGCTGAGATGGCCACGATCTAGCTTTCCAGCATCTCCTTGACGTTGGTCAGCGACGTTTCGAGGTCTCGTGCGTCGCGCCTCACGGCGATGTGCTCCGCGATCTTACCCAACACGGGGATCGGGACGCTGTACTCGACCTCGATCGTGAAGCTGGTGCCTTCCTCATGCGGCTCGATATTGAACGTCCAAGTACTGCCGATCATTCCTATGCTCTGAGTGACCGCAAGCGCGTTGGGAACATGTTGGACGACGACGCTCTGCCCGCGGAGCAGGAGCCCTACGTATTTGTAAGTCCACTCGTACTGTTGCCCCTCGCCGGTTCCCACCACGTTCCGAACCTCGACCATCTTCGCGAGCCATTCTGACATCGTCGCGGGCTCGGTCACGTATGCGAAAACCCTGTCCGGGGGAGCATTGATCACGGTGCTTTCTTTCACAGTCGCCATACGACCCTAGGTCCTCGAGAGTTGATACCCAATAGAAGCAGCCAATCCGAACGATGTCCATACGCAATTCATTCGCTCCCCAGAAAAGGGGGACAGTCCACTCTTTTTTCAGAGGGTTAATTCCCCACGACGGGGCAGGGCACGAGCCGACACAATCTCGTGGGGGTCGCCGCTCACTCGACGGGGCACGGATCGATGGGGTCAGATTCGCAAGACACCGCCAGGTCGAACTCGATACGGAAATCCGTCGCCCCTTCGTGCTCAACCTGTGGACAGCCAGCGTCGGTGCAATTCCGACCGACTGTCAACGGAGAGATGCCTTGCATGCTTCCGCGCAGTCCAACTGGGGTGCCGTCGTCGTCGTAAACGACCCAGACAATTTCATACGTGTACGCCAAGTCATCACGCGTTTCGCAAGAAACCGCCTGGCCCGCCTGCAGCGCAAAGAGCGAATGGGAATCGCAGCCATCCTCGCACTCCGATTGCCGCAATGTGAACTTGGCCCTCACAGAGGGGAACGGGGCGCCCGCGGGAGGTATGTCCGCGTTACATTCCTCCCCCACCTCATCGCTGGCGAAGATCAGCGGTTCCACCACGGAATCGATCGGGAAATTCGTCAGAAGGTATGCTTCTTCCGCGCCCTCGTTGACCAGGTAGAAGCTGGGATTCTCGTAGTAGCCAACGCAGTTCTCGCAGCCCAGCGCAATGTAGCCGACGCCGGTTGGCGTACAAGTTCCGGTTCGCCGTTCGAGCCCCGACACCTCGTCCGCGCACACCCCCCAAACGCACTCTCCTTCGGGCAGCACGAGCAGGGTCCCGTCGCTGCAAATCAAGGGCGCGCGATGGTTTGGGGGAAGCGTGAAGTCCGGCGCCCCGCCGCTCGCCCCGCCGCCCAGGCCCCCTGACGCGCCGGTCCCCTCGTCGCCCCCGCCGGACGAGGCATCGCCCCCGCAGCCGCCGATCAGCAGCAACGCAAGGCAACAAGTACACACGCCGAGCAATTGTCTTGGCATACGATCAAGTTCTGCGATTCAGACGATTGTCGAGAGTCGACCACGCGAAATGGCGCTGTCAACGGCCCCGAGGGCCCAAGGGTTAACCATCGGTCTCCCTTTCGTAGCGATGGGTAATTCATCTAACACTCGCGACGCTCAAGCCGACATACCCCCACAGCGGCGACAAAGACGAGATCGCACACGGATCGACGCCCTCTTCAAAACGAGACGCAACGTCAACCGGTCGCGACCGATGACCGGCCGTGGTGTTTGCTGAGTACACCTTGGTAACCGGACTCGTCGTTCTCACGGCGGGCCTAGCCCTCTACGCCCTCGGCGTACCGCTCGTGCAGGCGTATTACCTGACGAAACTCTTCATCCTTTTACCGGTGCCCTGAGAGAGGAAGACGCTCATGAACAGCGATGCAGAAAGCAAAAGAACCCTCGTGCGTGATCAGCGTGGCCTTACCACCGTCGAATACATCATCGTCCTCGGGTTGATCGCGGTCGTCGGAATTGCGGCTTGGCAGCAATTCGGTGAGACCCTGATCGGCGAGGTAGAGGCAGCCGATGGATACATCGCGGACGTCGTGCAGTAACAGGCGGCACGATGAACGCGCTCGCTACAACCTCCATGGGTCTGGCTCTCGTCGTCGCGACGCTAGCGGCGCTCTGTGACTCACGGCGAGGCCAGATCCCGAACTCGCTGACGCTTCCACCCATCGTGGTCGCCCCGTTCGTGTACGGGCTGGCTTTCGGCCTCGAGTACGCGCTTCACAGCCTCGCATCCGCCTTCTTGACTGGGTTGGTTCCCTACCTTCTGTTTCGGCGGGGAGCGATGGGTGGCGGCGACGTCAAGCTGTTCGGAGCCCTTGGCGCCATGACGGGATTTGATCTCCTAATCGGGATCGAGATCCAGATGGCGGCGCTCGTCGTGGCAATGGTCGCCGCATGCGGTGCTCTCGCATGGAAGGGAGCGTTGCTGAGAACCCTCGGCAATGGGTTCATGCAAACTTTGAATCCACTGGTTCCGGCCCGGTGGCGTCAGCAGCCATGTGATGCGCTGTCTGCCCCTGTTCGGATGGGTGGGGCCATCTTCGCGGCGACGGGAATCTTCGCCGCTCCATACCTCGTGGCCGCGTGGAGCGAGTGGTGAAGCGCCAGTCTCCATTCGTGGGCTCGCTACTTAGAGACCGACGTGGCGTCGTCTTTCTGGAGTTCCTCATTGCGTTCGTTCCGGTGTGGACCTTCTTCCTGTGCGTGGTCCAGCTTGCCTTCATCACACATGCGAACCTGATGGTGAAGCATTCGGCGGATTCTGCCGCGCGTTCTGCCGCCGTTGTTCTGCCGGACGATCCTAACGAATATGGGGGCGAAGCCGAGATGAGCCTAGGCCGCAATCCTGTAACTGCCTCCGATATCGCCAGGGCACTAGGGCGCGTGGGGTCCGCCTTGCAGAGCAGCTCCAGCTCCAACTCGGTAGTATCCGCGTTCTCCGACAGAACGTTGGTCAACCTCGGGAGGTCGCGCCTCAACACGATTCGCCTCGCTGCCCACATTCCGCTCATGCCTCTGGCGCCCGTCAACGTTGGACGCGACGCCCACCCGAGCATTGCCAAGGCGATCGGAAGCGAGCGAAAGCTCGTCAGCGCGCTCTACTATCAACCTTTCGCCCTCGCGGTGACCTTTCCCGGGCTGCAAGAGGGCGTCGCAACCGGGCCCGAGATCACGGTGCGAGTTACCTATGCCTATCAGTGCACGGTACCCCTGGCGCGCAGGATTCTTTGCCGCTCTTTAGGTGACCTCGAGGCCAAGGAGGAGCTTGGCGAGGCCTTCTTTCCTCTCGCGCAGAGCTTCGTCGGCGGCCGCTTTCGAGGCATCCAGCATGAAACGACGCTCATGATCCATGACGCGCCTTATGAGTATCGAGCACAGGGTTCATGATGCCCACGAGACGTGCCCGTCTGATCCATGAGACGCGTGGAGCCATGATGCTCATGTCCCTTTTCATGGCACTCTTCTTGATAGGAACGCTCTACTACGTCCTGGGCGTCGGGGATGCGGTGATCTACCGCCGTATCATGCAGGACGGTGCCGACGCGGGAGCGCACGCCGCGTCGGTTATGGGTGCCAAAGGGATGAACCTGCATGCGCTGCTCAACGTGGTGATGGCCATCACCGCCGGGATTCTTCTAGTCATTCGTAGTGTCGAAGTTCTCCTGGAGATCATCCTGGCAGTTCTCTACGGGTTGGCGGCCACCCTGATCTTCGCCCCGAAAGCGGTTCCGCTCATCGGAGTCCTCAGCCCGGTCGAGAGCACGGTGGAAAGGGTAGGCGACACCGTCGAGGAGTTCGTGCGGGTTGCTCACGACGCCTTGGACGCGGCTCATCATGCGGTTCAGCATGGCTATCCCCTGCTGGCACAGGCTCGCGCGGTCGACGCGATGGCCTTCCAAGAAGCTTACGATCCTCCGGTCGCAGGCGGGTTCGTTGTGCCCCTCCTCGGCCCGCGTCTCCCGGGAGGCGGGCGAGGCCTGCCCATCGAGAAGGATGACATCGGAACGCTCTGCGACAGGGCCGCGGACGGTTTGGGCAACAAGCTGAGCAATGTGAGTTCCAAGGTCCCTCGATGGCTTCTCAAGTTTCTCGGCGGCGTGGTCAGTAGGGCACTACGGCTGGGCAAACGTAGGACGTGCGTTGATGACGTCGTCGAGGCACCTCGACGCGTCATCCAACACCGCGCTGACGGGACCCTCGTCTGGCAGGGCCACGAGGAGTTCCAGTACCGAGCGTACGACATCGGCAGAAGCGCTCAGGAGAATCACTGGCAGCATGGCGAGCAGGGCGTTCGTATCGCTCAAGGCGGGAACGACGACGGCCGCAACGCGACCCACAATGCCCACGTAGTCGGGCGCATCGGATTCGCCCAAGCCGAATACTACTTCCAGGGACGCGAGGACAAATCGGAATGGCTATGGAAGCAGAGATGGCGCGCGCGCCTCCGCAGGTTCCGAATCTCCAGAGGATGGATTCCAAACGGGATTCTGAGCGCGTGTTCGAGCGCAAGAGGGCGGGGACCGATCGACCGTCTAACGAGACTCTGTGACGTCGCCCGAGACTTCTCCATCAACGCGGTCTCCGCCCATTGAGGACACGATGATCCCATCCTTGTCACGATCGCGTCGAGACGAAAGAGGCGCCGCGCTGCTCGAGGCCCTCCTCAGCCTACCGGTCTTCATCGCCGCGTTGGCCGGTGTTGTGGCGCTCAGCGGAATGTACGGCGCTAAGCTCGAGGCGAAGTCGCGAGCACGACGTCTTGCGTGGTTGCAGGCAGATTCTGGCGAGTGCCCCACTCAAAGTTGTCGCATCGGGGAGTGCGGACGCATCGAAGGCGAGATTCGCGCTGGCGGCCTCGATGACGTGCTCACCGTACGAGATGGGCAATTCTCTCTGGGCTCGTTCTTCAGCGACGTGGGTCGCTACCTTCTCGGGAAGGCAACCAACGGGGTCGGTGTGGCAGTAGCGGCGACGCCCACGATGGTGGGTTCGGGACGAACCTCGCAGCACGGGGTGACAACCCTGCTTTGCAATACCACCGCACGGCACACAGACACGGGGGGCAGCGTTCTCGAGCACGCGTGCCGCACCGGTCTACGCACAACGGAGTACGCGAGTGAAGTCTGTAGATAGCGACAAAGCCTCAGCACACCGCGCGATCCTCGAGTCGGCCGTTTTGATGCCACTCCTTCGGTTGGCGCTCTTTCTCACGGCGGTGTGTGTCTTCGCCGCCGCCCTCCTTCTTCGTTCGGCCCGCGCCGACGCCACGGAATCTTTCTGGACGCTTGGTTCACACATGGCGGGGTTCCCGGGTGCGCCCCACGAGGGTGTTCGCCAACTGCAGCTCAATGGTGTCCGTGTTTCCTTTCGAACGCAGACCGTCGAAGCCTCGCTTGCGGACGTCCTCGCCCACTATGAAGCTACTTGCGGAACAGCAATCGCGACACAGAGCGCGCGCAGCGATAGCGCTGGCTACGTCGCTTGCCTCGACATGGGCGATCCCCCGCCGGACCTCGGCGGGCTCGCCAACCGGTTCCTCCGCTTCTCCGAGACAGGCGACTTGCGTGAGGTGGGCGCCGCTCACTACATCCTTGCGCGTCGCGTGGCCAGTGGCTCGGCGGACAAGACGTTTCTTTTCACGATGTGGGTCGACTCTGGGTTCAATCTCTACACTACGGTGCCTCACGCGGGCGCGGACGCGGCAGGTCGTGACCTCACTGGGGTGCCGCGACCACCCGGTTCGCAGCGCATTCTCTCGGCATGGGAGGAGCGTCAACCGAGCGGCATCTTGGTGTATCGCGTAGTTGGCAAGTCTGCAGAAGAGCTCGAGTCGTTCTACCGAACCCGGCTTCCTAGAAACGGCTGGACGATCGTCGAGCGGCACCCCTCCGAATCGATTCAAGTCGACGGCACCCACATGCTTTCTGCGGAGCAGGACAATCGCCTCGTCACTGTGCTGTCTCACCCCGGCGAAGCATCACAGACCGTTCTAACCATCCTCGCCTCCGAGCCATGAAGACGACACGCATATGTCAATGAATCGCATCGCCATGCTCGCATCAGCCTCCACCGCCGTGTTCGGGTTCGTGCTCCTCAGCATCTACGTGCGCCAGTTCCAGCTCGAAGCCACAGGAGGAGAGCCGGTTGAGCTTCTCGCAATGAGGCAAGACGTTGCGCTCGGTGCGCCGCTCACCGAGCAGATGTTGGTGGTCCGCACCCTCCCAGAGAGCTACCTCGAAGGTCGCCAAGTTCTAGCGTCCGACCTCCCACGGGTCTTGGGCGTTCGCGCATCCATCGGTCTCGAGGCGAACCAGACCTTACTGTGGACCGACCTGGCCACGACCTCGCACGACCGCAGCTCGTTCTCCAGCCGTATTCCGAAAGGCATGCGGGCGATGAGCGTCACCGGGATCGGCCGGCGTGCTTTTGGGAACTTGATGCGGCCTGGTGACCGCGTCGACGTCTTGCTGACCAAAGCGAAACCGGGTTCCGAGGCGAAGATCGTCACAGTTCCACTTCTGCAGAACCTTCTGGTTCTGGCTGTCGGGAGCAGCTTCGGCGCGACAGGGGAAGAGGCTTCTCCGATCCGATCGGACTCGGTGACGCTCCTCGTCGCCATCGACCAAGCAAGCTTGCTTGCCCAGGCGCGGCGCGACGGAACATTGAGTCTCGTACTGCGCAACCAGGATGACCTCGAGATCAACGAAGGTCTTTCAGAAACGGACGACTCGGACGTCTTGGAGCAGGAGAAGCGAGCCCGTCGGCAGGGGCGCTTGCGAATCGAGAAGGTGGACTAGGGTGTGGTCCCACAAGAACACGGCGTCTCTGGTCGGCGTGCTGGTCCTCATGGCAATGGTCGAGCTCCACGCCGCGGCGGAAGCCGAAGAGGGACGCGCGATCGTTCTCCGAGTTGGCGAGCAGAGGAGTCTCTCCGCTCGAGGAATCAGGAGCTACTCCGAGGGCGTGCCTGGATTGGCAGACATCCGAGTCACTCGCGACCAGAGTCGATTCGTGATCGTGGGAAAGCAGGAGGGCACAACCTCTCTCCTTCTCATCGAGGACGACGGAGGACAGTTCCAACACACGATCCGCGTGATTGCAGCCGACGCGCACAAAGGGTTCGGCAGTCGGGAGAACATCCGATTGGACCTGTACTTCGTATCGATCCAGGACCGCTACGGACACCAGATCGGACTCAACTGGCCTGGGAACATCGGGAGCACGCTGACTCCGTCCGAAGCCGCCATCGCAATCACCGGAGGGAGTGGGCAGGCGACTCAGAGCGCGTTTCAGATCCTACCTCAGACGTTCCTGCCGAGTTTTGATCTCGCCCAGGCCAAGGGTTGGGCGAAGATGTATCGCCAAGCCACGCTGGTCACCGCGAACGGCACCGAGGCGGTGTTCACTTCAGGCGGTGAGTTCAACGTTCAGGTCCAGAACAATCTGACCGTGAACGTCCAGGCCATCGAGTTCGGCACCAAGGTAACCGTTCTTCCAAAGTACGATTCGAAGACCGGGCGCATCGAGCTCGAAATAGTGGCAGACGTCTCCGACTTGGACGCTGAGAAGGGGACTCATGGGATCCCGGGACGTGTCACATCCCACGTGGAGACGCTCGTGAACCTCGAGCTCGGCCAGTCCGTTTCGTTGGCGGGAATTCGCGCTCGGACCGAACGGCGAAAGAAGAAAGGCATCCCCGGGCTCGCTCTCATTCCCTTCATCGGGGCGCTCTTCGGTACGCATTCTCGCGAAACGGAGGACAACGAGTCCTATATGTTGGTCGTTCCCTCGGTGGTCGAACCGATCAGTTTGAGTCAACGAGATCGTGTTGAAGAAGCGCTGCGTGTGTACGAGAGTTTTCACGGAGGCGTCGACGCCCACGAGCTCTTGGACCAACCCCGCGTGGGGCGCGAGAGCCGGTCCACGAGCGGAGTGGGCGGCACTCAATGACCGCCGGCTTCGCGGTGTCGGTCGTGGCGCCAGACGGCTCCGAGCAGCAGATCGACGTTGAGGAGGTCGTCTCTCTGACCGTAGGTCGTGACCCCTGCTGTCACATCGTTCTCCCATCGCCGGCGGTAAGCCGTGTTCACCTCCGCGTCGAGCGTACCCTTGGTGGTGTTCGAGTCGTGGATCAGTCTTCCAACGGGACGATCCTGGGAAACGAGCCGGTGCGCGCTTCTGGAACGCCCCTGCTTCCCGACGAAGAGCTGCGCGTGGGTCCGTATGTTCTCCGGATCACCACGCTCGCACCGGAGCCGATTGTCGGCGGCGCGTCCCCCGAGATTCGGCGGCGAATTCACCGTTCCCTTCTGGACTACCTCGACCTCGCGTCTCTCGACGGTACCGATATGGACGCCGCGGTTCTTCGGCCACGCGTCGCACAAGCCCTCGCGCAAATCGTTTCGCAGTTTACACCAGAGCTTCACCCTACGACCGATAGAGCGCGCCTCGTCGCAGAGATGACAGACGAGGCTCTCGGACTTGGACCACTGCAGGCCCTTCTCGAGGACGACACAGTTTCGGAGATCATGGTCGTCGACCCGAACACGATCTACGTAGAGAGACATGGACGAATCCGTTTGACGCCCTTGCGCTTCACGGATGACGAGTCGTGCCGTGCCGTGATCGAAAGGATAGTTACTCCGCTCGGCCGACGAATCGACGAAAGCACGCCACTGGTCGATGCCCGACTCAAAGACGGTTCACGCGTAAACGCCATCATCCCTCCGCTCGCGGTCCGTGGACCTTGCATCACCATTCGCAAGTTCTCCCAGCGCCCACTTCAAATGGAGCAGCTAGTCGGGTTCGGAAGCCTCAGCGACCAAATGGCGAGGTTTCTGCAGAGGTGCGTGCGCGCCAAGAAGAACATGCTCATCTCTGGCGGCACGGGCAGTGGCAAGACGACGCTGCTGAATGTCCTATCCACCGAGATCCCCCCCGGCGAGCGGATCGTCACCATCGAAGACGCTGCGGAGCTGCGCCTCGACCAACCGCACGTAGTTTCACTCGAATCCAAGCCCCGCAACCTCGAGGGTCAAGGCGGCTACACCATTCGCGATCTGGTCAAGAACGCCCTTCGGATGCGACCCGACAGAATCATCGTTGGAGAGTGCCGCGCCGGAGAGGCAGTCGACATGTTGCAGGCCATGAACACCGGCCACGAGGGGTCCATGACCACGACCCATGCCAACAGCGCGGAGGAAGCGCTCAAGCGCGTCGAGACGCTTTGCATGATGGCGGGCCTCGACTTATCGGCCCGAACCATCCGAGAGCAGATCGCTGGAAGCGTGCACGTGATCGTTCAACAGACGCGCTTTTCAGACGGCACTCGTCGACTGACCTCCATCACCGAGGTCGGTCCCCTAGGCGACGATGGCGAGATCGTCCTGCACGATATCTTTGCCTTTCATCGAACCGGCACCAGTTCCAGCGGGGACGTCTTGGGAGAGCACCGGACGACCGGGTACGTCCCGAGCTTTCTCGATGAGTTCGTCACGCAGGGCCTCATCGGCGACGGGGAGTACTTGTGATTCTCGGATCGTTTCAGCTGTTGCTGTTGTCCGGCGCGTTGGCCGTTGGTGGATGCGCTGCGGTCGCGTACTTCGTCCTTTCGATGGAGTGCGGCCCGGTTGAGCGGCTGTTCGAAAGTTATGCGGCCCGGTTGGACCGCCACTCGAGCTTCCTCTTGATGCCTTACCGCGGGGCGCGGCTTGCGCGCGACCAAGTTCTCGTCTGCCTCGGCGCCCTTGCACTGTTCGCCGTCACGCGCAGTCCTGTTTTCGCACTACTCGGGCTGGTCGCAGTCGCTGCTCCCCCTTTCCTGTTACGGGAGAGACACGTTGCGAGGGTTGCCCAGCTCGAACGTCAGCTCGACACCTGGCTGCTGATGTTGGCGAACGCGCTGAAAGCGACATCCTCTGTCGGAGAAGCCATTGCATCAACCGTTGCGTTGGTGCCGAAGCCGTTCAGCGAAGAGGTCGATCTTCTAGTCAAAGAGATTCGTCTTGGAGCTCCGCTCGACCGAGCCCTCAACGCACTGGCTCGCCGCATCGACAGCACGCAGATCTCAGGGGCTCTCGCGATGATAGTGGTGGCAAGGCAAACCGGCGGTGACTTGCCGCAGGCTTTGGAGCGAGCCTCGGCGGCCTTGCGTGAAGCGGCTCGGCTCGAGGGTGTGCTCCGAACCAAGACAGCAGAAGGGCGGGGGCAAGTTCTAGTCCTGGCCTCCGTACCCTTCGTTCTTTGCATCATCATTGCTTGGATAGATCGCTCTTGGTTCGACCCGATGCTGAATCATCATGTCGGGAAGGCGATTCTCGCAGGTTGTTCGGTCGTCTGGACCTTCGCGGCCCTGTGGGCGCATCACATCGCCAAGGCCGACCTATGATCGGCTGGCTGGACGTTCTGCTCGCGTTGACCCTCGCGATGATATTGGGCGGTGTCTCCGTGTTTGTTTTCCAGCTTGCGCTGATGCCGCCTGCCGCGCGGCCGACCTTGGGCGGTCGCGGGCTCAACCGGGCCAAGTCAATCAATCGCAGAGGCCTCTTCGCGTTGCTCGAGCCTGCCGTGCGCGCTCTCGCTGCATGGGTGGGCGTACTACCGTTGAAACGAGTCCGAAGGCCACTGCGCCGGTCGCTGGTTCATGCGGGGGACTACTTGGGCTTGTCCGAAGACGAACTGATCGCGATGTGTGCCCTCTCCGGTCTTGGTCTCGGGGCCGCCGGGCTGCTCGCTTGCGAGCGCCTCAGACTGCATAGCGTGTTCGCGTTGTGTGCGCTCTGCCTCGGCGTCGTGGCGCCCTGGTTTCGAGTGCTCTCCGTCGCTCGAGCGCGTGCGAGAAGCGTCAGTCGCGGGCTTCCCGGTGCAGTCGAGCTCGCGGCGATGTGCATGAGCGCCGGTCTCGACTTCCCGGGGTCGCTCCGGCGGATCGCCACCAGTGCTGCAGATCCCAACGACCCCGTGATCGAAGAATTCAGTCGAGTCCTTCAGAAGTTGGATCTCGGACACACACGAAGGAGCGCGATGGAGGGTTTCGCCGCGCGCGTTCCAACCGATCAGGTTCGCGAATTCGTCAACAGCGTAGTGCAGGCCGAAGCCAAGGGCAGCCCGCTCGCGAATGTGTTGACCATCCAGGCACAGACGCAGCGACTCCGGCGCAGCATTGCGGCCGAAGAAACAGCATCAGAGGCGGCGCTCATGCTCTTGGGTCCCATGACGTTGATTTTCCTATGCGTGATCGTCCTTCTCCTGGGTCCCGTAGTGGTTCGCTTCATGGCGGGAGGCCTTGGACCGGCATGACTGGGCCACTTAGAAACCGGTGCATGGGGCTCGTCGCCTTGCTCTGCGTACTCGCGCTCGCGGCACTGGCCTCGTGGCTCAACGTTCGAGCGACCCCCAAAGCCCAGCATCATCCCGTCGACGACTACCCCGAGCTGTTCGTCGAGTCGGCCGTGTGTCCTCGTCGGGGCAGTGTCCTTGCAAGTGGCCGCAGGTCGGAAGAGCTTGCACGTCTACGCAGCGACCGATACGCGTACGACCCGCGAGACGGCGTCCGTGCAGTGCACCACTACCTGCAAGCGGAGTCCTGTTATCGAGACGAGGGCAATGAACACGGAGCGCACCGTGTGCGTCGCGCGAAGGCAGCACTCACCGCTCGGGTGAACACCGATTATGCGGCGGCGCGATTAAACCTGTTGAACGCGCTCGAGCAAGAGCGGTGGTCGGCCGCGTTCAGCGAGATCCGTCGGTTGCTACGTCTAACCGACCACATCGGGAGAGATGAGTATGTCGAATGGCTCAGGAAGAACATCGGGAGAGTCGCGGCCAGGGCAAGCGTCGAGTCATAGGCGCAGGCTCGGCGCGTTGATCGTTGGCTGCCTAGTGATCTTTGGCGGATGCCACCAGGCAACGCTCCACCCAAGGCCAGACCTTCAAGCCGAGCTGTCAACCATCACAGCCCAAGATCTCCTCTCTTTGGCGGTTGCCCACGCGCGCTCCGGCGATCTACTTCGCGCCGAGCAGTACCTGAGCGTGGCGCGCCGACGAGCTCACGACGAAGCGGCCGTGGTGTACTGGCTGGTCCGCGTCTGCGTTGCGGCAAGTCGCTACCAATCTGCACTGAGTCATGCTGCGAACTACCTTCGCGATCACCCTGAAGACTGGTCTCTTCGGCTTGTCGTCGCGACCATTTACGAGGCTCTCGGTGATGTGCTACGCGCGCAGTCAGAGCTGGAGCGCATCGTAGGAGCCGAACCTGCCATGCCGTTGCCTCACTACAGGTTGGCGATGCTCTATCGAAGTCAGCAGGCTGATCAAGAGCGAGCGAAACTGCACCTCGAGGAGTACCTGAGATTGACTCCCACCGGGCCTCACGCCGCCGAGGTCAGGTCCGCTTTGAGCGAGGTCGCTGACGTTTCGACGGGCCCACGACTCGTGCCGTACCCAGCCACAATCGATCCTCGGGAGGAGGCCACCCCATGAGCGTTCCCAGCCACGTATTCGATCAGACGGTCGCTGCCCTATTCGCCCCCGTCGGCCCGTTCTTGGAAGGCGACGAAGTGAGCGAGATTATGATCAACGGTCACAAAGAGATCTACGTCGAGAGGAGCGGACGGCTCTATCTGACAGGAAGCCGATTCGCGTCGGAGCATGCTCTGATGTCTGCCCTCCGAAACCTTTCCCAGTTCGTGGGTCGGGAGCTCAACCCACGGCAGCCGATCTTGGAGGCGAGGCTCCCCGACGGTTCGCGCGTGGAGGCGATCATTCCGCCGGCAGCCTCGTCAGGCCCTGTCGTGTGCATCAGGCGTTTTCGACGGAAGCAGTTAACGCTCAATCGGCTCGTCGAGCTGGGAACGATCACTCGAGACGTGGGGGTGCTACTCCGAGCGATTCTCACACGAAGGGACAATGTGATCGTTGCGGGCGGGAGTGGTTCGGGAAAGACATCCCTTTTGAACGTGCTCGCTTCGCTGGCGCCCGATGACGAGCGCGTCGTCGTCATCGAGGATTCACAAGAGCTTCAACTCGGGCTCTCTCACGTCGTTCACCTCGAGGCACAGCCCGCGGACGTTCGAGGCCGCGGCGGGGTCACGATCCGCGAGCTTCTCAGAGCGACACTTCGTATGCGACCAGATCGCATCGTGATCGGTGAGATACGCGGAGGCGAAGCTCTCGACTTGATCCAAGCGATGACATCCGGACATCGCGGGTGCCTGTCGACCGTTCACGCCACACTTCCGTTCGACACGCTGAGTCGATTGGAAACGATGGCGCTGATGAGCGATGTCCACGTGCCATTGAACGTGCTCCGGCCGCAGATCGCGTCCGCCGTTGACACCATCGTCCAGGTTTCTCGGTGCCCTGATGGGTCGCGCTACGTGACCCACGTCACCGAAGTGTTGGGTTACGATCCAGAGAATGGTTATCGAATTAACCATCTGTTCGAGCGGCCGACGGAGTCCGGGAGGCGTGAATGAGTGAGCCCCCGACGATGCTCATTGGAGAACTGGACGACGATAGAACCCTCATCGAGCCCCGGCTCTCAGCTCCGTCCGCGGAACGACCTTTCGAGGGGTCGGGCCGAGCAGTCTCGACCGCCGACCGGAGTTCGAGCCCCAAGGAACTCGCTGTGGGGATACGCTCGGCGTCGCGGCGCCTGCACGCGATGCTTTCGGGGCAACGACGCCTAATCGTCGAGGCAGGCGTAGCCCTTGCTCTTGCTTTCGGTCTTGGTTGGGTGGCCTATCAGCAAACGCGTGCTGTAAATGCGCTGCGCGATGCAATCGAGGAAATGAACGTCCTTAGCACGGCTTCTCCGGCCACTGAGATCGTCGGGTCGGACCGTCAAGGGAGTGCGCCGATCGGCGCTCGGTCGGAGGTGGAGACATCCATCGGGGACGTCGCCGCAAGTGAGCGTGAAGAACTCGAGCATCGGGGAGCCAGTCTGATCGGGTCAAACAACTTCGCGGGCGCGCTGACTCACTATCAAAGGCTCACCGAGCTCTTCCCAAAGGAAGCAGCGTTTGGGGATGTCGTCACCGTGTTGAAGGCAAAGTTGAGGTGCGCCGACCCAGTGAGCAGCTTGTGTCCGTGAAGTCTTGGGTGATAGTCGTCCTGAGTTCTGCCGCCTTGGCATCATGCGAAACGCTACCTGTCGCAGAGCGACCCTTTGCAGTCGCTTTTGTCGTTGAATCCGACCCCGGCGTCCGGCTCCCTCGGAGCCACGTCTTCGTCGACGGAGAGCCCGTGGGCGAAAGCAACTCGGATGGGCGGGTAGAAACGGAGATCCACGGGCAACCCGGGCAGCAATTGAGGATCTCACATGACTGCCCCGACGGGCACGAAGCTCCATCCGAGTCGAAGGCACTCAGATTGCGGAAGTTCGCCGGCGTAGTCAGGTCCCAGCCTCATGCCATGGAAATCACGCTGAGATGTCGACCTCTTACACGACTCGCGGCGTTCGTCGTACGGGCGAGCAACGGTCCCCATCTTCCCGTTCTTCTCGATGGAGAGCGTGTGACCCGCACGAACCGATCGGGCGTGGCTCACTTCTCCATCCGGGGCGTTCCCGGTACAGAGTACACCGTAGAGATCGGGACCGGGGAGCGCCCACGGCTCCTCCCTCGGTCCCCAACACACCTGTTCATCCTTCCCGATGCCGATGAGATCTTCGTCATCAATCAGGTTTTCGACGCCGAAAAGGAACCCCGGCGTCCCGCCCGCCGTCGAACGAGAATCACCAAAATTGAGTAGACCCTCGACCCCGTACTATAACCACGTCGATGGGTGAGCGGGCGGATGTTGTAGTCGTGGGGGCCGGGCTGTCGGGGCTTTGTGCGGCGCGGAAGCTTCGTGCTCAGGGTGCGTCGGTGATCGTCGTCGAGGCGCGTGATCGGGTTGGCGGGCGCACTCGGACCGAGCAGATCGGGCAGGGCACGTTTGATCTAGGCGGGCAGTGGATCGGACCCGGACAGAAGCGCTTGCATGCTCTTGCTGACGAGCTTGGGATCGAGACGTTTCCGACGTACACCAAAGGGAAGAAAGTGCTGGAGGTCGAGGGGAAGATTTCGACCTACAAGCGATCGATTCCCTCGATGTCCGTTCCGAACCTGATCCAGATGCAGGGAGCGCTGAGTTACCTCAAGCGCGTGCGGAAAAAGATTTCACCGACGGGGCCGATGACGGCCGAGGGTGCTGAGGCGCTCGACGGCGAGACGCTCGAGACCTGGCGATCGCGGTTCGTGAAGTCGAGCAAGATCAGCGCCGCCATGGACGCGGCGATACGAGCGATTTTTGGTGCGGAGGCGCGTGACCTATCGGCCCTCTATTTCCTGATGTACCTCAACGCGGGCGGCGGGCTACTCAGCCTTGCGGAGGCTCGCGGAGGCGCGCAGCAGGATCGATTCGTCCCCGGGGCACAGTCGATTTCGTCGGCGCTTGCGAAGGAGTTGGGCGACGCACTGGCCCTTGGCCTACCCGTTCGCCGGCTCACTCAGAGCGGCGACGGCGTGGATGCGGTGACCGACGCGCAGACGATCGGAGGCCGGTTCGCGATCGTCACAGCCCCGCCGATGCTTGCGGGACGGATCGAATACGAGCCACCGGTTTCAGTGGGTCGCGATCAAGTCACGCAACGCTTTGCGATGGGAGCGGCGGTCAAAGTGCTCGTCACCTACGAGCGAGCGTTCTGGCGGGAGGCTGGGTTCTCCGGCGAAGTAGTGAGCTCGGACGGGCCGCTCAGCGTCGTCTACGACAACACATCGCATGACGGCCGGCAGCCTGCCCTCGTCGGACTCGTCGTCGGCAGCCAAGCGCGGCAATGGTCGGCGCAACCTTTGTCCGACCGACAACACCGCGTGGCGGGCGCGCTCAAGCGTTACTTCGGCGAAGAGGCAGGCTCGTTTCAAGAGTATCGCGAGCTCGATTGGGGCGCAGAGCCCTGGTCACGCGGGGGCCCCGTGGGCGGCGGCAACGGAATGGATCGGCTACATGGAAGGCGCGATTCAATCGGGTGAACGCGCCGCCGACGAAGTGCTGCGACGGCTTTAGGCGCTGGGCGCGAGCCGAACCACGACGTCTTTGGAGGCGGGGGTGTAGCTGCCTTCGGCGTACTTGTTGAGTGGGACCAGGACGTTTGCCTCGGGGAAGTACGTCGCTACGCAGCGGCGGGGGATCGGGTAGGGGACGACGGTGAAGCGGGGGGCGATGCGGTGTCTGCCGCCGAAATCGTTGGTGATATCGACCTTTGAGCCTGCGGTGAGGCCGGCTTCGCGCATGTCGGCTTCGTTCACGAACACCACCCGGCGGCCGCCTCGAACGCCTCGGTAGCGGTCGTCGTTTCCGTAGACGGTGGTGTTGTATTGGTCGTGCGTGCGCACCGTCATCATGCGGTAGGTGCCCTCAGGCAAGGTCAGGTCGGGAGCGGGGTTGATGCTGAACCGGGCCTTGCCGCTCTCCGTGTCGAACTTGCGCTCCCGCGCGCCGTTGTAGAGGTGGAAGCCGCCCGGTTCGCGTACGCGGGCGTTGAAGTCTTCGAAGGTCGGGATCGTTTCGGCGATGAGATCGCGGATGCGGTCGTAATTTTCGATCAGCCAACACCAGCTCACAGGCGTTTCCGGACCCAGCACTTCTTGAGCGAGGTGCGCGACGATCGCCGCCTCGCTGTGGAGCTCGGGGTCGGCCGGCTTGAGGTGGCCGTGCGAGGAGTGGACGACGCCCATGGAGTTTTCGACAGTGACGAACTGCGGGCCGTACGCTTGCACATCGACTTCGGAGCGGGCGAGGCAAGGTAAGATGATCGACCAGTTTCCGCGCACCAAGTGCCCGCGGTTGAGCTTGGTGCTCACGTGGACGACCATGTCGCATCTCTCGAGCGCGTGCGCGGTGCGTTCGGTGTCGGGCGTTGCCTGGAGGAAGTTGCCGCCCATCGCGAAGAAGATTTTCGCGCGGCCGTCGAGCATCGCGTGAATGGCTTCGACGGTGTTGAATCCGTGTTCGCGTGGCGGGTCGAAGCCGAAGACGGTTTGTATTTGATCGAGCAGCGCTTTGCTTGGGCGATCATGGATACCCATCGTGCGGTCGCCTTGGACGTTGCTGTGACCGCGCACCGGACAGGTTCCTGCGCCCGGCATCCCGATGCTGCCGCGCATCAGGAGGAAATTGACGATCTCTCGGACGTTACCGACCCCGTTCCGGTGTTGGGTCAGCCCCATCGCCCAACAGACGATCGTCTTTCGGCTCCGCAGGATCATCTCGACGGCTTGATCGAGTTCGGCCCGCGTGACGCCAGCGGCTTCGATGAGTGCGTTGACGTTCTGCGATTCCAAGTGGGCGCGAAGCTCGGCGAAACCGTCGGTGTGGAGATCGATGAAGTCGGCGTCCAGCACATCGCCGGGCCTACGGGCTTCAGCTTCGAGCAGAAGGCACATCAGCGCTTTGAGCAGCGCCACATCGCCGTTGATCTGCACCTGAAGGAACAAATCGGCGATCTGCGTGCCTCCAGTGAGCACCTGGCTGGGGCTCTTTGGATTGACAAAGCCGATCAGTCCGGCCTCGGGCAGGGGATTAATCGCGATGATCTGGGCGCCGCTCTTCTTCGCCTTTTGCAACGCGGTCAGCATGCGTGGATGGTTCGTCCCCGGGTTTTGACCCATCACGATGATGGTGTCTGCTTCGTGGACGTCCTCGAGGGTGACGGAGCCCTTCCCAATGCCCACGGTCTCACCGAGGCCGACGCCGCTCGACTCGTGGCACATGTTGGAACAGTCGGGGAGATTGTTCGTTCCAAACGCGCGCACGAACAGCTGGTAGAGGAACGCTGCTTCGTTGCTGGTACGTCCCGAGGTGTAGAAGATCGCCTCGTCCGGGGAGTCGAGCCCCTTCAGCGCGCCGCCAACGCGGGTGAACGCTTCATTCCAGTCGATCGGTTCGTAGAAGCGCGAGCCGGGCCGAAGCATCATTGGCTGTGTGAGCCTGCCCTGCAGGCCGAGCCAGTAGTCGGACCGCCGCGCGAGGTCGTCGATGCTGTGGCGTTGGAAAAACTTCCAATCGAGGCGATGCCGCGTGGTTTCCCACGCCGCCGCTTTTGCGCCGTTTTCGCAGAACTCGGTGAGTGCGGCGCGGTCGTCCGGGTCGGGCCACGCGCAGCCGGGGCAGTCGAACCCGTCGGTTTGGTTCATCCGCCCGAGAATGCGTATCGCGGACGGAACCGAGTGCCCGTGCTTGTGCATGTGGGCGAACGTGGAGCGCACCGACGCAAGGCCGGCCGCCTTCGTTTTCGGCGCTTCGACGATCAGCGCGTCGTCCGTCTCGGGCGGCTCGGCGCCGCTTGGGCGATCTGCCGCCATCAACCCGCCTCCATCCGAACGAATGCAGGCTCGCCCACTTCATGCGCGATGCGCTCGCCGTTCGAGTAGACATTGAAGCGGCTCTCGCGCGCGAAGCCGACCAATGTGAGGTCGAAGCGCCGCGCAGTTTCGACGGCCAAGCTCGATGCGGCCCCGATGGCGACCATCATCGGGAAGCCCGCGCGAACCGTCTTTTGAACGAGCTCGAAGCTCGCCCGGCTGCTGACCGCGACGAAATTTGGGCTGGAGGCCGGGTGGCTGTCCCGAAGCCAGGCGCCGACCAGCTTGTCGAGTGCGTTGTGTCGACCGACGTCCTCACGGTGCAGTAAGAGTTCCCCGGCGTTGTCGAACAGCGCCGCGCCGTGTGTGCCGCCGGTATGACGAAACCAAGCCTGCGACTCCTCCAGTGAGACCAGAGCGTTTCGGATGGCAGCAGGTTGAAACGACGCTTCCTCTACAGGGACTCGCTCGCAGCCCACCTTCGACAAAGACTCGATCGTGCGCTCCCCGCAGACACCGCAAGCGCTAGTCACGGTGAGGTTTCGTTCGAGCAGCCGCGGCGGGACGACGACGCATTCATCGAGGACCGCACGTACCACATTTTCCGGCGTGTCGGAGCGAGCGCAGTGACGGACGCTGACTAGATCGTCGATTGCGGCGATGACGCCCTCGGCGTACAGAAACCCCGTCACCAAGTCGCTGTCGTTCCCCGGTGTGCGCATCGTCATCGCTAGGGGAGCCTCGGTGCGCGCGTGTGCCTCACCGTGCTCGAGCAGGATCTGAAGCGGCTCCTCTACCGCGACCAGGTCCCTGGTGTGCTCCCGCCGTTGGCGCTCGAT
>JAFDFW010000797.1 GCA_019309605.1 Deltaproteobacteria bacterium
TGAGCGCCACACCGCCACCCGAAAGCGCTCGTCGTCCTCTTGGTAGACGAGCGCATCCGCAGCCGTCGCGCCTAGCCGGTGCCGCAGAACCTGGTGTGGCCGCTTAGTGTCGTCGTCGACGGTGTAAAATAGCGTCTGACTGTCGCTCGCCCATGCCGCCGACTGCACTTTTTCAATTCGCTCGGAGAGCAGTTTGCCGGATCGGAGGTCCTTGATCTGAAGCGTGTAGTCTCGGAACCCAGTCTCATCGAGGGAGAACACGAGATAGCGCCCGTCCGGCGATACCTCGTACACCCCGAGCCCGAGAAACGCTCGTCCTTCGGCCAGCGCGTTCATGTCGAGCAGAACGTTCTCGGTGTCGGCCTGACCCGGCTCTCGAGCAGAACGTTCTCGGTGTCGGCCTGACCCGGCTCGCGTCGACAGTAGGTTCGGTACTGCTTCCCCTCTTCGGTACGCTGGTAGTACTCGAACGCACCCTTGCGGTACGGCGCGCTCTGGTCGGTCTCCTGAATGCGTCCGAGAATCTCTTCGTACAGCGTCTTCTGAAGCTCCACGGTAGGCGCCATGCGCTCCTCGGCATACGCGTTCTCCGCCTCCAGGTACGCCGTCACTTGCGCCGATCCCTTTTCGCGAAGCCAGAAGTAGTTATCGACACGGATGTCGTCGTGGAGAGTGACGGAGTGAGGGTGGATGGGTGCGACGGGTGGGGACATGGGCGGAGGTTGAGTCTCGGTGGTGGGTCTTGAGGTCCCGGCGCAGCTTGTCAGGACCAGGGAAAAGAGAACGAGAAGGGGAGACATTGGCCAGGGTGTAGCAGTGTCAGCGCCAGTGTCAGCGTCAGTGCCAGCGTCAGTGTTCCGGGGTGGGGCGGGTGGCGTAGTCCGCCAACGCCCTCACGATGTTGTCCGCCAGCTTCTTTGCGTCTCCCTGCTTCCCGGCGATCCCATTCGCCAGAAAGCTAAACGCCACCGACCGTCCGGGCTCTCCCAACACATAGCCCGACAGCGCGACGACGTCTCTCAGCGTCCCCGTCTTCGCTCGGACCATTCTTGGGCGGGGGAGGTCTTTGAGGCGAGCCTTTAGGGTTCCGTCGGAGCCAGCTACTGCGAGGTGGGCGACATACTCGGCTCGGATCGCTGGGTCGTGATAGACGGCCACCAAGGTTTGCGTCAGGTGGCGCGGGGCAATCTGGTTTCCATCGAAGAGGCCGGAGCCGTTGATCATCACGAGGCCCTCCGTATCGACGCCCATCTTCATGAGCTCCTCGCGTACGACGACGGTGCCATTCGCGGAGGTGCCGGGTTGTTCCGCCTGGGCACCCATGATTTTGAGCAACATCTCGGCCGTGAAGTTGTCGCTCCACTTGCCCACCGAATAGAGCATTGAACTCAGCGGAGGCGAGGGCATGTCGGCGATCAGCGGTTGCTGCTCGGCGACGGTTCCGTATTCCACGGCCAGGGCCCCGCCGATCCCTGCCTTCTTCATGGCACGCACCAAGAGGCGCGCCGCGTAGGTCTTCGGATCCGGCACCCGGCGGCGGTAGTACAAGGTGCGGACCTGCGTGGGAATCGTCCCATCGACACGAACCGCAAGATGTCCATCGTCCGTGAGCTTGTCGTCGATTCGGGGCGTCGGTGGACCGCCAGCGGTGGTCACCGTACGGTTGTCGATCTGGACGTAGTCGTCGGCGAGCACGCGGACGCGCCCGGGGGCATCGACCTCAGGGCCCGGGCCGAGGTGTACGACGTAGCTGTTTCGATTCACGGCGAACGCGGAAATGGCTGCGCGGAACGCCGCCGATTCCTTCGGTTGCTGCTCAAACGCAGGCGGCAGGATCTGGTCGTCGAAGTAGCTATCGTCGATCACGATCCGATCGACCGTGTCCACTCCTCGCAGATGCACGGCCTCGGCCAGCGCAGCGATGCCGGCATATCCCAGGCTCGGGTCGCCGGCCGCCCGAACCACCAACTGAGCGACCCGTCCATTCTCGATGCTGCCCTCGACCTTGGTGGCCGCCCGGTACGTCGGTCCCAAACGCCGCAGGGCTGCCGCCGAAGTCAGGAGCTTCTGGTTGGACGCAGGATTTCGAGGGCGTTCGGGACGATTGCGGTACAGTTCCTCCGCATCGTGCAGACGAACGACATGAATCCCGAGCCCATCGCCAAGGCCCGCCTGCTGAACCAGGGTGGCGATCGTTCGCGCAAGCGGTTCGGGCCCCTTGGCGCGCGCGCCGGGGCTGACGGCCAGCAGGCCGATAATCGCCGAACAAAGAAGCGCTCGGTGCGCCATCGTCTGCAGCCTAGCAGCGCCCTCGTTATGGTCCTAGTGATCGGCCTTGGCTGC
>JAFDFW010000798.1 GCA_019309605.1 Deltaproteobacteria bacterium
GACGATTCGCATGACGCGCAGGGATCGATAGAAGCCCTCAGTTCGGGTGTCCTTCATCCAGCCCATGCCGCCGTGGACCTGGAGCACGCGGTCGCAGACGCGGTTGACCATTTCGGTCGCGTAGAGCTTGGTCATCGACATCTCCCGGGTCGCGTGGTCACCTTGGTCGAGGAGCCAGGCGGCATGGTAGACCATGTTGCGGGCTGCGTAGATTTCGGTGGCGCTGTCGGCGAGCATCCATTGAATTGCCTGATACGCGGCGATCGGTTGTCCGAATGCCTGCCGCTGTTTGGCGTAGTCGACACCAAGGTCCAATAAGAACTGCGCAACACCGACGGCGCCCGCCGCGATGTGCAGGCGCCCGGTGCCCAAGAAGGCCATTGCCTGCGCGAAGCCGAAACCCTCTTTGCCGACGAGTTGCTCTTCGGGCACCTCGACGTCTTCGAAGATCACCTCGGCCTGCCCCTCGTAGCCGGCCATCCCTTCGTGCTGGCGCCCGACCTTGAACTGCGCCTTTTCGACGATGAACGCCGAGATGCCGCCCTTGGCTCGCTTTGCAGGGTCGCTCGTTGCGAACACCACACCCCAATCCGCGTGATGCGCGTTCGAGATGAAGTGCTTGGTGCCGTTGAGCACCCACTTGTCGCCCTTCTTTTCGGCACGAGTCTGGACGTTCTGCGCGTCGGAGCCGGCGCCCGGCTCGCTCAACATGAAGCAGCAGGTCTGATCTGCCTCCATGACGGGTTTCAGATACTTCTCGCGCTGGGCCTCGTTGAATACGAGGTGCATCGGCGAGGGGCCCTCGGGCCCGGCGATGGCCAGGGCCCCGAGAACGCTGCCCGTTTGCCCGCACGCTTCGCGGAGAATCACGGAGGCGACGTTACTCAGACCCCCGCCGCCCACATCCTCGGGCATGTGATGACCCCAGACACCGAGCTCGGCCGCCTGCTTCCGGATCGTGCGAACCAGCTCCCGGTCCATCACGGTGTCTTGTGTGATCTTTTCTTTCTCTTCGAGCGGAATGAGGTCCCGCTCCACCCACTGCACGTAGGCATCACGAAAAAGTTTTGTCTCTTCATCAAGGCTGAAATCCATCGCTACTCCGGCCCCTCGGTTAGCGCCTAGTGCGGCATGCGTCCAGCGGTCGGAGCTACGACAGGCTGCAAAGCATTCTGAAAGGCGTTATGCTCGGCTCCGAGGGAACTATGAGCGCCTATATTTTCGAACCCACCGACCTGCAACGAATCGTGAAGATGCATCTCGACGCGCCACTTAGCGAGCGTTTCGACCGGATTGCGGAGACGCTGCACGCTGTCTACGGCGAGCACGTCCATCGGCAGGAGGAATGGATCTGGAGCAACGCGGGCGGGATCATGTGCTCGATGAACATCCTTCACACCTCCGCCAAAGAGTACCTCCTGTTCTGCGGGACAGCGGTCGGTTCGGAAGGACACAGCGGCCGTCATCGAGCCGAGCTTTTCGACATCGTCATCAACGGAGAGCTCCAAACCTTCAAGCCCGATCAGTTCCAGGCGAACACGCTCATCCCGGGTGACATGTCCGAACTGCCGCGCCGGGCGACCAATGGAAGCCACCTCGGCAAGGAGTGCTGGCTTCTCGAGTATGCGCGCGGGAACATCATGTCCCTCTTCCCGTTCGCTCTCGGCGACACGATTTTCAGCACCCAAGACCTCACCGACGTTCGGAAGACAATGGCCCACTCGGCGAAGCGCGTGTTGTCCGAAACGAAGCTCGCTTTACAACGGCGTCTCCGACGCGAGGACGCCCCCCCGCCCCGCCTCGACTTGATCGCGGATCCACCGCGGGAAAGCGCGGAGTATCCCACGGCCTCGTCCGACTCGAACTGATTTCGGCAGCCTCGATCGGTGACGATTTCGTCGCCACGTCAAATCTCCGCGGGGACGTCGAAGTACTCTTGGTATGGCCGAACGCGTTCGCGCTCTTCGGCAAGATCGAGGCCGAAGTCGTGGAAATCATAATGGTGGACGCCGTGCTGTTCCGCGGTGTGGACGCTCAAGTAGAAGCTGACGTCGATGATCTGATCGGGCGTGAAGAGCCCTTCTTGCCTTGCGCGAGCGGACGCGTTGACGCCGGCGGTATTCCACCGAATCCATTGCTTCGCGATAGCCGGGGGATCCACGTCGTCGCTGCCCATCGCTCTCAAGGTGGTGATCAGGCTCGACAGCGAAGACGCGGTCTTGAGGGGGTCGCGATGGGTTTGAATGAGTCGGGCATCCGGATATGCCGCCAGCATTTGCGGCAGGGTCCACAAATGCCCCGGCGACTTGAGGACCCAGCGCTCGGCTGGGCACTTCCACTGCAACAGCTGCAAGAACCGGCGGTGGTAGTCGTAGGCGGGCGCTGCATCCGCCTCCTCGAGCAGCCAGTTGGAATAGCTAGGCACCTCATAGGTGCAGCCGAAGATCATGCTCGCGAACTCGCCCGTCGTGATGCGCACGCACTCTTGGGGCAGTCGCGCACCCATGCGATGGATGCTCTTGAAGTCGGGAATGATGCTGTCGGTGCGGTCGAGTCGCTTCTGGATGATGTCGATGCGCGGGTCGGTGTCGTAGGTCGACTTCTCGGGCGCTGGAAAAGGCATGTCGACTTCCCAGGTCGCTGGTATCCGGTTGGCAGGGTCGAGGGCGAGAAGCTCATGTAGGATCGTCGTACCCGAACGCCCCATCCCGATCATGATGATGGGCCTGCGAATCGGCGCTGCGCCGATGTCCGGATACTGTTGATGATGCGCCTCGAGCTGCAGACGATTCTTCAAAGCCGTCAGCACTTCTTCGGTGGCGATGAGCCTGCCGAGCGGCGTGAGCCTCGCCTCTTCGTTCAAGGAGCCCAGAAGCTTGTCGAATCCGACACGATACGAGGGACTGCCAAAGTCCATGAGACCTGTCTGCTTGGACGCGAGGCGATGCAAGCGGTCCGACGACAGGAGTCGCCCGTACGGCGTCAAACCGCCCAGTAGTCTTAGCGTGCGATTGAGGGCCCTGATGCCTATTGGAAGGACCGGTACGGATGCCATGATGACCCGTAATAACCCATTTCGGAGCGGATTCCACGGTGATAGAGTCTCGCAATGACCGACACCCATGACGCCTTCGTCGAGCTCATCGACACCTTCAAAGAGCTTCCCGAGACGTTCACCGATGAGTTCAAGGAAGTGACCCCGCAAGCCCAAATCCAGGGCTACCGGCATCTGGCCCACCTTCTCGCCTACGGCTTCGAGCTCTACATGGAAAGCGACCCGCTCCGACCGTTCTTCGTCCCGGTTGCGCGTTACACACAAAAGATCCTCGGGGACAACACCGACTCGATCTACTGCTTCACGCAAAGCCGCAGCGATCAACGCTACCGGATCTGGGGAAAGCGCGGCGACGCCTGCTACCTGAGCTTCTGCGTCTACGCCGGCGAGCCCGACGGCTCCTGGTCAGACAGCCTTGCGCTCAACGTGAACCACACCCAGATGGACTTCAGCGACGACGGTTCGTACGAGATCTTCATCGGCCCGGACGAACCGGACAAGCCCAACCACTTCAAGATGGACCCACG
>JAFDFW010000799.1 GCA_019309605.1 Deltaproteobacteria bacterium
ATTCGGGTCGAAGAACCGCACCTCGACGCCGAGGTTCTTGAACGTGTTGTTGAACAGGGTCCAGGTTCCGCCGTACAAGCTCGTCGCCGACACGAAGTTCTGGCCAGCGTGGCAGATTGTGAGGATCGCGGCGTTGACCGCGGCCTGCCCCGACGCAAACCCAAGCGCCATGACACCACCGTCCATCGCGGCAAGCCGCTTCTCGAGCACGTCGACGGTCGGATTCATGATTCGGGAATAGATGTTGCCGAACTCGGCGAGCCCGAAGAGGGCGGCCGCATGGTCGGTGTCATTGAAGACGTAGGACGTCGTCGCGTAGATCGGCACGGCGCGCGCGTTGGTCGTGGGGTCGGGTTCTTGGCCGGCGTGAAGCGCAAGCGTGCCGAGACCGTAATTCTCTTCAGTCATGTTGGTTTACCTCGTTGCTGGGGGACGAGCTGGAGTGCTGGGGGCGGGAAGCATACCGGGTTTGTGCCCAATCTAACAAGCCAGATCCTTTCTCCGCACCGCACGTCTTTGATCAAATGGCGGGAAAACTCACGGGCAATGGCCCTCCAGATTTGCCAGAATCATTGAGGAGGCGGGAACCAGGTATGGACGCAGGCAACCACGATTCACTCGCGGACCAGCTCTTGGAGCTGCACACGATTCAAGAGGCGCGCATCGCGGCCGAAGAAGAGGCGCGGTTCAAGGCGGTCGAAGAGGCGCGACGGCGGGCGGAAGCCGCAGCACAGCAGCGGCGCGAGGAAGAGGAAGCGCGGTTGCTTGCCGAAGGGGAAGCTCGCTTGGCCGTGGAGCGCGCGCATCGCGACGAAGAAGAGCGCCGCGTACGTGAAGCCAAGGATGCTGAGCTTCGAGTTCAGTTGCAGGAAGACGGCAAGGCCCGCGCGGCGGAGCAGGAACGAATGCTCGCGCACCAGAAAGAGATCGCGGCGATCACGGCCGGCGAGAAGTCCAAGATTCGCGCACGGCGCATGCTGGTCGGCGGACTCGTGTTTGTGGTGATTGGCTCTGCGGCAGGCTATGCGTTTGGCGTGAAGCCCGCCATCGAGCGAAAGGCGCTCGAAGCGGAACGCGCACGGCAGGAACAACTGCTTGCGCTCGAACAAAAGGAGCGCGCCGAGCAGCAGCTCGTCGACGAGCAGAAGCGTGCCGACGATGCGGAACAAGCGAAAGACGAATTCGCGCAGAAGCTTCAGGCTCGTGAGCAACGTCAGAAAGAGCGCGAACAACGGGCGAAGGATCGTCCGAAGCATCGCGCAAAGCCCAAGAGCCAAGGGTGCGCGCCAGACGATCCGCTTTGCGGCATCAAGTTCGACTAGGGGACAATCGCTATTGCAGCCGGTACGGCGCCAGCTCTCGTTGCATGCGCTGGTAAATCTTCGCCCACAGCCACAAGCTCAGCCTGGGCGAAAGCCGTTCGACGAGCCAGAACAGCCTCCACCACGACGGCACGATGATGATCGGAGCATTGCGTGCGACCTTACGCAGTGTCGCGCGTGCGAACAGGCGCGGGTCCATTGGCTTGAGCTGCTCCCAGAGCTTCATCATCGTCTGCTCGGCGTCGGGAGCGAGATTCATTCGGCCGTACTTGCCCGCCGTCATGATCGGAGTGCGAATCACGCCGGGGCACAGCGCCGAGACGCGCACCCCGTGTTCCCTTGCCTCGATGCGCAATACCTTGCTGAGCCCGACGACCGCGTGCTTGCTCGCCGCGTAGCTACCCGCTTCCCCCGCCGGCAAGAGCCCCGCCATGGATGCCGTATTGATGATGTGCCCGGAGCGCTGCGCGCGCATCACCGGGTACACGGCCTGGACGCCGTACGCGACGCCCCGCGCGTTGACGTCGAAGACGTCGTCCCAGTCGGCCAATGAGTACCCAGCGATGTCGCCGCCCACGCCGATGCCTGCGTTGTTGAAGAGGTAGTCGATGCGGCCTGTGCTGGCGACGGTTTCGTCGACCACCTGCTGGAACTGGACAGGATCGCGCACGTCGAGCTCACAGGCGGTGGCGTTGCCGCCCGCCCGTCGAATGGCA
>JAFDFW010000130.1 GCA_019309605.1 Deltaproteobacteria bacterium
AGTTCCGGTGAGGCACATCGTCATGTTGTGCGGGGTCATGGGAGTGTGCGGGTATCCCTTGCGCGCGCCGACCATCACTGCGGCGACGAGCGCTGCGGTTCCCGCCGTCAAGTGGACCACGATTCCTCCGGCGAAGTCGAATGCGCCCATATCGGCAAAGAGCCCGCCCGCGCCGCCCCAAGTCATGTGGCAGATCGGCAGATAGACCAAGAACATCCATACCGTCGAGAACAGCATCATCGCGGAGAACCTCATCCGCTCGGCGAATGCGCCGACGATCAGAGCAGGGGTGATGATCGCGAAGGTCAGCTGAAACATGAAGAACAGCGCCTCCGGGATCGACCCCCAAAGGGCATCAGGAGCCACGCCGCGAAGAAACGCTTTGTTCAATGTGCCGATGAAGGAGTGGACATTTATCGTGCCGGGGATCATCCCGGTCGTGTCGAAGGCGAGGCTGTAGCCCGCGACCAGCCACAGCACCGTCACCATGGCGGTCAGCGCGAAGCATTGCATCAGAACGGACAGCACGTTTTTCGTTCGGACGAGCCCACCGTAGAAAAGGGCGAGGCCTGGAATCGTCATGAACAGAACCAGCGCCGTGGACACCAGGATCCACGCGGTGTCACCCGTATCCAAGACGTCCTGCGCCCACACCTTCGTCGGTAGGCTAAACACGGTGGCACCCACCAGGGTGCCCAGTACCAAGCATCGTCCCGCTATCTTCATGAGTCCTCCGAACATGGCGCGGGAGGGTAATGATTTAGAACGCAAACAACAATAGGGTTATGCGTCTGGCAGGGTTTTGATGACCGTCGATTCTGGTAAGCTCGGCCACTCGGCAAAACATGGAGGTCTCATGGCGTTACGTGTGGTTCAGTGGGCGACCGGAAACGTGGGTCGCGCGGCAATCGAGGGGATCGTGTCCCACCCAGAGCTCGAGCTCGTGGGCGCTTGGGTTCACAGCAAAGACAAGGCCGACCGTGACGTCGGAGAGATTTGCGGTCTCGGCGCGCTGGGGGTGCAAGCAACGAACGACATGGACGCGATCCTCCAACTTCGGCCGGACTGCGTGCTCTACGCGCCTCTTCTTCCCAATCGACAGGAGGTAGCTCGGATTCTGGAGTCGGGTATCAACGTGGTGACTCCGCTCAACTGGTTCTACCCCGGAAAGCGGGACGTCGCTGACTTGCGGGCGGCCTGCGAGAAGGGTGGAGTGACGCTCCATGGAACGGGGATCCATCCGGGCGGGATCACGGAGCGCCTTCCGCTGAGCATTGCGGCCCTGACGCGCGCGATCACGCACGTGCGCGCCGAGGAATTTTCCGACATCCGTAGTTACGCGGCGACCGACGTGATCCGTCACATCATGCTGTTCGGAAAGACGCCCGAGCAGGCGAAGACGAGCCCGATGTTGATGCTGCTGACCGAGGGCTTCTCACAGTCGATCGAGATGATCGCGGATGCACTTGGCTTCGACTTGGACCCCGAGATTCGAAGCACCCACGAGGTGTCGGTGGCCACCGCCCCGATCGAATCCCCGATCGGCACGATCGAGCCAGGGCACGTGGCGGCGCAACGCTTCACCTGGGAAGGGCTCGTGCGCGGAGAACCCGTGGCGACCGCACGGACCAACTGGTTCATGGGAGAAGAGAACCTCGACCCGGCGTGGAGCTTCGGCCCCGAGGGTGAGCGCTTCGAGGTCGAGGTCACCGGCGACCCCAGCATCAAGACGAGCTTTCACGGCATCCATCCCGAGTCGATCGAAGCGGGACTCAAACGGAACCCCGGCATCGTCGCGACGGCCATTCACTGCGTCAGCGCAATCCCCTACGTTTGCCAAGCCGACCCAGGCATCAAGACCTACTTGGACCTCCCACTGGTCACGGGCCGCGCCGCGCCTGAGTTGAGCTGGTCACGGGCCGCGCCGCGCCTGAGTTGAGCTCGAGGGCAGACGGGCGCTAGAAAGAACCGCCGCTGCCGCCTCCACCAGCGCCGCCTCCACCAGCGCCGCCTCCACCAGCGCCGCCTCCACCAGCGCCACCTCCACCAGCGCCACCTCCACCAGCGCCGCCCGTCCCTGAAGACGAGCAGCCGCATTGGCAAGCCCTGTTGGCGGCGCACGCCCAGGACAGGAGCTCTTCACCGCGCCGATCGCACTCGGCCGTGCAAGTGTCCACGCATTCGGCGTCGTCTACGCAGGGCACCACCCCGCTTTCGCTGCAGTTGCCGCCCATGAGCGCGAGTGCGCTGCCCACGATTAAGAGAAAGTAGCGCCACCGCATGCTCAACCTCCGGTTCTGGCCAACGATAACTCCCCTGGGTCGTTTGGATCAAGCTGCCAAGTAACGGTTGACGGATCGGCACTCCGCAGAGCGCGAAGCTGGTCTTCGCTTTTCTTACCATCTGGGGCGTCATGGGGCTGGTCACGATCATTGCAGCGATCGCGGCGCTGCCGACGTCATGACGCTGTCCCTTCTTCGCCCGGCGCCGATCATCGGGGCTCAGCCCGCGCTGGTGCAAGCACCTCGAGGACGAGCTCGCTCAGGCCATCGGGGCAGGAGTACTGCGGTGCGTGTCCGCACTCCTCGAGGAGATGGAGGCGGGCGCTGGGGAGTGCGTCGCGTAGCCGGTCGGCGTAGCCCTCGACAGGAAAGAACGGATCGGGGGTACCCCAGAGCATCTCGACGGGGATGCGGAGCTCGGACAGTTGTTCGTCGAGGAAGTGTCCCTGCTGGTGCTCGATCCAGAGCGACTGCAGGCGCGGGTCGCGGCCTCGCTCGATCAGCTGATCGAGGAAGAAACCGGGGACCTCTGGGGTCTCGGCGCTCATGATGGCAACGTTCTTGGCACGCTGCTCTTCGCGTGTCGTCGGAAGTAGAAGCTTCTCGTTGACGCGCGTCCATGAAGCGCCCGCCGAGTTCAACAGAAGGAGGCGTTGGACTCGCTCCGGGTGATTGAGCGCGAACTGCATCGCGACCCAACCGCCCAGCGAGTTCCCGAGCAGGATGAGTTGGTCGCCCTGATCTTCGAGGGCCGTCTCGAGACCTGCGGCGATGTCGTCGAAACCGAGCGGCGGTGCGTCCGGACCAGAAGCGCCGTGTCCAGGAAGGTCGATCGCAACGACGCGATAGTGCTCGGCCAGCGTGGGCGCGACCAATGCCCAACCGCCCGCACTGTCGCCGAAACCGTGAACCAGGACGAGTACGCTCCCTTCGCCACCGGAGTAGCGGTGCACCTCGCCACGGTCGGTCTCGAAGACCTCATGCTCCGGCAAAGCGGATTCGAGTGCGGCCTGCTGCGCCCAAGCCGTGAGATCGACAGCACGCGTCGTCAAGAGATACACGCCCGCACCGAACGCCACGAATACGAACCCTGCGACCAGAGCGGCGACCCTCACTAGGCCACCGACGGTCCATGCTCGCCGAATAGTCGGCGTGCCAGCTCCTTGAGCCAGCGGCCCTTGGGCGAATCGTCGAGGCGGAGCTGTCCACCATGAGCAGCCGCCAACAGGCGCTCCACTTCAGAACCGCGCGCTCGAAGCTCCTCCAGCGCGCGAAAGAGGGTGGCGTCGTCGGAGGTCGCGCCGGTCTTCTCGACCCAGGCGTCGACCTTCGCCGCGAATACCGGGTCCCCCTCGAAAGGAACCTCTTCGTCGGCGCTGGGTCCGAGGCCGTTGATGGCGCCGACGACACGATCGATGCGCTCTTTGTAGGGGACGCCCTGTAGTTCCTCCGGGAGGATCGGGCGGCCCAGGTAGTACTCCTGCGAGCCCATGCCGATCGGAAACTCGATGCGCTCCTCGAGGGGCTCGATCGGTAGACCTCCGACGAACCGAACGGGCACGATCGGTACGCCGGCCTCGACGGCCATGTCGATGAAGACGCCGCTCATCTTGCGGACGGGTTCCCGGCAACTCAGCGAGCGAGTGCCCTCCACGTGGACCATCAAGCTCTTGGCTTCGCCCTCGATCCCTTCTCGTAGCTGAGCCACGATGCGGGGGAGAGAGGACGGATCTTGGCGATCGAAATACGCGATGACGCCGGGATCTTCGACGCCCGGGTAGGTGAAACAGTGCTGGGTCAGTTGGCCCAACCAGGTCTGCTTGTGTTCCACCTTCGCAAGCGCGAGCGTCGGGACGCCGTTCAGCGCTGAGGCGATGATCGAGAAGAGAAGCGACTCGATGCCAACCTGGTGGTTCGCCAGGTAGAGCACAGGCTTGCCGGCAAGCGGTAGCATCGCATCCGCGTCCTCGACGTGGACGGCGCGCACGAAGCGCCGGAGGAGACCGTAGTAAAGATCCTCGACGGGCCATTGTCCGATGCCGAACCAGTTGCTCCAGAACTCGCGGACGAGCGAAATGTCGCGCACGGGAGCGCCGCTGTCACGGACGACACGGTCCTCTCCCTCGTCGCTGATCTCGAGGGGAATACGCGTGAGGGGATCGGCAGCGGTGATGGCTCCCCCCTCCACGACCCGAACTGCCGATGGATGCACGCCGGTTCGTTGTGCGACGTGATCCTTGACGGCAATCTCACGGACCGCGTCAGCGGCAGTGCCAGTGCCAGTGAGGGCATAGGCAGCGCTGAGGGTGCCTGGAAGCCAATCGCTGCCCTTCATCTCGGCCGCGTTGAGGCGCGTCTCGCCGTCGCTAAGACGAGAGAGAGCGAGGCCCTCGACGTGCTTGCGATCCCGGAGAAAAGCTCGACGATCGGCGGCCTTCGCCGAGCCGATCGGCCCCTTGGGCAGGAGAACCTCTACCAGCCGGAGGTTCGCCCAAAGGCGATCGCCGGCCCAGAGCTGGACGCGGAAGGCGGGGAAGCGAGGGTTTCCGTCGAACCCATCAAAGCGTACCTCCACCCGGACGTCGCCCGATGTCGGCGGCGAACCGTCGAAGACCGCTTCTGGGATGCGATAGGGGTAGGCGACTAGGTCGTCGGCGATCTCACTCGACCAAAGCTGGAGCCTGTCGTGAGGGATGGCATGGGTACATGCGTCGAGCAGGCCTTGGTTCAGCGTTCCATGGGGGACGGTGCCGGCGCCAGCGTCGAGCTGCGCGCGCGCGCCGTTCGTTCCCATCGTGAGCTGCGTCAAATAGTGGAAGGCCGGGCCGTGGAAGAGGGCTCCCGAGCCGTAAGGATCATCGACCTCTTCGCCGCCTTCGAGGGGCGGCAGGTCGCGACTGAGCGTCGACGCCCAACCATCTCCGCGGCGATGTACCCGGCCTTTCGCCGCCGTCTCGAATCGGGACAGGCGGGGATCGCGGGCCTCTCGGAAGAATCCAAGCTCGGCATCGACACCACCCTCGACAATTTTCGTTTCCGTCGCGAGACGCGTCGGCCCGGCAATGGGAAGCCATCGCTGAACCTGCACATCGGTCAGACCGACGACATCCGAGGTACCGGAGCCTGCGGCGCCGGCCAAGCGGTCGACCATCGACATGAGAGCAAGCGCAGGGACGGTCCAGGTTGGACGGTGGTCACCAAGCCAGGTATCGCACTCCGGATCCAGGAGCTCCTCACCCTGGTTCGCGCCCCCGCTCTTGGCGGGGCCGTCAAAAGGGGGCAGCCCACCCGAGACGATGCGCATGCCGAGCCCCTTGGCTTCGTAGATACGCTTCCCGTCGCACCAGAGGGAGGCGTCACACATGGCATAGACGCCGCGTTCATCGGTGCCGGTTTCGATGATCTCGACCGTGCTCGAGATCAGCTCATTCTTGGGCACGACCTGACCGCGGTACTTCCAGGAATGGGGCTTGCCAACGGCGATGGGCTCGAAGCGCGCATCCTCGATGCCCTCCGCCATGCCGGTGTGGATCATGTGAAACTGAAGGAGTTGGAGCATCGCCTCGATGCCCAGCGACCCGGGCTGCACGGGGTCCTGGAAGAAGTGAGCCTTGAAGAACCACTCGTCAGGGTCGACGTCCTTCTCGGCGCGCAGGAAGCCGAGCCCCTCTCGTCCACCGCTCGCATCGAACGCCGTGACGCGGTCGATCATCAGGAGCATGGGGTCCGCGAGACTGAGCGTGCCGCTGCAATACCGTTCGGGACGCTGCGTGAGGTCGACCAGGAAGTCGGACTCTGCCTCGATCTGGGCCCGATAGGCGTCGTCGATCGGAAGGCCGACCTGATTGGCCAGGGCTTCGCCGGGGAAGAAACCGAACACGGTCCCGAGCTCGTAGGCGAGCTCGTCATCGCAGTAGCACTTCACCTCGAAGGACTCGATGATCATGCCGGCCGATTGGGAGATGTTCGTGATCTCCACCTCGGTGCGGAAGACACCGTCCGAGGGAACGACCTCGCGATGGATGGTGGCTGTGCCGTCGAGGTTGCGGAAGGAGAGATCCTTGTCGGTGGTCAGCGCGCTGCCCACGTAGCTGGCGAGCCAACCGCATGGCTGGAGCGCCGCTTCGAGGAAGACGCAGAACGGCATCGTGGGCACGCCGTTTTCGCGGAAGTACCACTCTTCGATCGCGGGAACGTCGTACTCAATGACGATCTTCGTGCCGGCCTCGAGCACACCGATGGCTCCGTCGGTCTGCGTGACGCGGCTCATGAAGTGGTATGGCGGACCCGGAAGGCGAGCGACGCGGCGGGTGCCGTCGAAGACCTCGTACATCGGGCCAAACGCGTCGCTCGGCTTGCCCCACGCGCACGCGAGGAGGGAGGCGTAGTCGAACTGGAAGTCACCAGCGGATGCGACCGGCTTGGACTCCTCGTGGTTGGCGAGGAGCTCGGGCATCGAGGTCATCGGCCAGTCGGGAACCATCCGCAGTCCCATCCGGCGTGCGTGGAAAGCGCCGAGGCCGTCGACCGTGCACAGGAGGTCGGCGTACAGCATCGGGATGGGCCCGTCATGAACTTCCTCGATGAAGATCTCGTAGGTGAGCTCCTTGGAGCTCGGGATGACCTGGCCGCGACACAGGAGCTGGTACTTCTCGTCTGGGATGGGCTCGAAACGCCAACCATCCTTCTCGAGTGTGTAGCCGAGCCCGGCCATGTAGAAGGACATCATCTGCAGGCAGCCCTCAAACATCAGGGTGCCGGGCATGCAGGGGTCGTTCTTGAAGTGTCCGCCGAAGAACCAGTCGTCAGGATGGATCTCGGTGACGGCCTTCATGTAGCCGCGGCCCCAGGGACCGCCCTTGGGATCGAAGTCGGTGATCTTCTCGAGGAACAGGAGGTCGCCCGACTGAATCTTCGGCGTCCGAGTGTGCGTCTGGCCCAGCTCGAAACCCGGGCCGAAGCAGCCGTAGACATCGGCGTCCGAAAGGGCACGGATCTGCTCCTGCGTGAAGCTCGAACGCGTGCACTCGACGGCGGGCGCATCGACGCGGGCCTCGGCGATGATTTCCTGCTCCTCCGGCTTCCAGAGAATGCCAACGGAGTCGTCGAGCTCCCCCTCCGTGAAGAAGCCTGCTTGTCCACTGCGAACGGAGAGCACCGGCTCATCGTTGATGTGGCAATCGTAGTGGAAGAAGAAGAGGCGGATGTCGCCCTGGCTGGCGTGGCCGTCGACATGAATGTCGTAGCAAAGGGTTTCGCCGGGGCGGGGAAGCGAGCGATGATAGGTGAGCTCGCAACCGAGGAGTCGGTAAGCGCGGTCGCCTTGGTTCAGGAAGTCGGCCCCGAGGTAGCTGATCAGGAAGAGGTCGGCCTGACCCGACTCGATCATGACGCCGGCGGGCATGTAGCCCGCGTTCATGAACCAGTCGTCTTCACGAACGTCGGTCTCGGTCCAAACGGTGCCCTTCTTCATGGAACCGGGCTCGGCGTCGATCCCGGTGACGCGCGTCGCCAAAAGGAGGGGCGGCTCGGGCATGCGGCACTGCACCGCGTAGGAGTCTTGCTGTTCGAAGAGGGGGCCGAAGATCTCGGAGATGCGGCCGCCCGCGTGGATCTCGAGTGCGGCGCGATCGAACGTCGGGCCCTTTGG
>JAFDFW010000800.1 GCA_019309605.1 Deltaproteobacteria bacterium
GCGGGCACAAGCGCGTGGACACAGCCACAAAGTACGTGCACTCGAATCGCGAACAGACGCGTGCCGTGTTGAACGCACGACCCGGAATTCCGGTCATCATTCCGGTCACCGATCTAGACTTGGCCGATTTGAACCAGGTTGCCGACGTGCTAACGGTCGGAAATCACAACGCAAGCGAGGGTGGCGGAATTGGCAGACGCGCTGGATTTAGGTTCCAGTGTCCTTAGGGCGTGCAGGTTCGAGTCCTGTTCCTCGCACTGAAATGGTTTCGGGGGTTTCGCGCGGATGTTGTTCCAGTGTCCTTCCCTCGCGCCATCGATTTGTCCCAGATGTTGTCCCAAAAGAACCGCCTCGGCTGCACGACGACGCGCATGAACGTATTGGTTGGTGGTGGTGGCGTGACGGTGTCCAAGCAGGTAGCCGACGCCGAGAAGGTTGCCTGAGCGCTCCGTGAGCTCGGTCGCGACGCTGTGACGGAAGTCGTATGGCTTGACCTTGGCTGCGCGGTCGGGCTCGAGACCTGCCGCGCGAGCCGCCGCACGAAGCGGGTAGCGCCAAGCGAACTTCGGAAAGATGAGCCCGTCGTCTGGACAGACCTCGTCGAGCACCTGGCGAGCGCGCGCGGTCAACGGCACTTCGCGCTCGTACCGGGCCTTATCGGCCTCGGCGCGAATCTTTAGAAACTCCGCTCCAGGCCGATAGTCGTCCGGAGCGCGAAGTCGCTGCAGCGTGCCTGGGCGGAGCCCGGTTTCACGCATGACCGCGAAGTAGGCCCTGCACGGCTGCCCGTCGCGCGTACTCTCGGAAAGCGCTGCCACGATGGCATCCATCTCCTCCGGAGAGAGAAGGATCCGTTTTCTCCGCCCGCTTGGGTGGGCGGTCCCGGTGGCCCGCCGAGGAACCTTCGGAACCGCCGGGGCTTCCTGCAACAGGCCTCGCTCCACCATCCAGGCAAAGAGAGAGCGCAGCGTCGAGAGCTCTTTCTGAACCGTACGAGCCTTCACCACTCCGAGCCGTAGTCGCATGTACTCTCGCAAACGCCGTTCGGAACAGAGGCCCTCCGTAGTGCGAAAATGCGGAATGAAGTGTGTCCCGGCGTAGAGTTCCCACGTACGCGACGTCTCGGGAGACACCGCTGCCCCTACCCCTGCCAGCCAGCTCCCGATGAGCTCGGGTAGCGGCACATCGGGAGCCGCATGATCAAGCCGATCGCCTTCGGTCACCCGTCGAACGAGTCGGGCAGCCGCGCTCTGAGCCTCTGCGCGATCCGTCTTGCCAGTGGATCGATGGTAACGTTGCCCGCCGACGCGGAACCGGACCTGATAGATCCCGGTCCGCGGATTCCTATGGAGCTTCCAACCTTGTGTCTTTCCAGCCATCGTTCGATGTCCCTCCTATCGTACAAGCAACGGCAACCGATTCGCACTCGAGGAACTTCCGCGGCAACCAGCCGATCGAAAGTCCGAAGCGAGATCCGACAATACCCCGCGGCTTCATGCCTTGTCAGCAGCGGCGAGCTTGGAGCTGCCACTTTCGGAGCTGGTGCGCTGCCGTTTTGTACGCCCCGTGTTGCTTGCTCCGGGAACTGATCGAATTTCGGTGTCTCGCCCACTTCCTATTATCGGTTTTGCCCCTCAAAAAGTTGCGCGAGCGGAAAAGCGGTTGAAGAAGGCGTGCGTCGTCCAGCGACAAGAAGCGACACGCGAGGCTGTCACCTCCTGACGTTTCTTGCGACGAAGTGACGAACATTGACGCACGTCGGAACTTCTTGGAGTGAAACGACAGATTGTGCTTCGCGAGCGCCAAGAGAAGTCAGTCCAAAGCAAAATGCGTCATTTCGGGTCAACTCGGACCATCGTGAGTACCGGGCAAGATGTGGGATTGTAAGACATCGAAGATGTCTCAATCCCCGCGTGCCGCTCTCAACGCCTTCGGCTTATTCGCAGCGGGGCTCCTGGGAGAGCAAGGGCACACACGTTCGCAGGGTGGCGGCCGCCACTCTTCCGGCGCCGTTCGCCACTTCACTTCAGCGCGA
>JAFDFW010000801.1 GCA_019309605.1 Deltaproteobacteria bacterium
CGCTGAGACGGCTTTCCATCGTCCCGAACTTGTCTGGGACTGCCGTGGCTGCGTTCCGCTTCTCGCTTCAGGAGACAGGCGACGAGCTCTGCTGGCGAATGCTTGGCGAGTAGGCGTTCGGCAAGATCCTGCGAGCGGGCGTCGACCGCGCCGTCCGAATTTGCGAGGTCGCGCAGAAAGCTATCACCGATCCGCTCGTCCGCGGCGGCGAAGATCTCCGCAGGAGTTGGTATCGGGGCTAGTCGCGCTTCGACGCCCGCTCCACGCAGCAAGCTCTTGACCCTGTATTCCGCACGAGACGCGGCGAAGAGCACATTGGTGCCGCGCCGTCCTGCCCGTCCGGTGCGTCCGCTCCTGTGCGTGAACACATCGGCGTTGTCAGGAAGGTCCACCTGAATGACCCGGCCGATGTCCTGCACGTCCAGCCCACGGGCTGCGACGTCGGTGGCTACCAGGTACTGCACGGCGCCGCTCCGAAACTGCATGAACGTGGCGGTTCGCTCGCGTTGGGTCATCTCGCCGTTGAGGGCGCGCGCCGAAAGTCCAGCCGCGCAAAGCTCCTCGGCTAGGCGCACGGTCTCTGTTCGCGTGCGGACGAACAGTAGAGTCTTGTCTTCGGGGTAACGCAGCAGCACGTTGACGGCTGCATTGAATCGATCGGCTTGGCGCACGCGCATCACGACGTGCTCGATGTCGGCATTGGCTTCGCCAAGCGCCGTTCCTTGCACCGACACGTGATCTTTTTGAAGCCGGTTCGCCAGCCTCACGACGTCGCGCGGGAACGTCGCGGAGACCAAGTGCGTCCGGCGCACCTCCGGTGCGTATCCAAGGATACCGTCCAACTCTTCCTCGAAGTTCATGTCGAGCATTTCGTCGGCTTCGTCGAGCGCGACGGTCTTGAGCTGATCGAGTGTCATGGCGCCAGCGCGCAAATGATCGAGAAGGCGGCCAGGCGTACCGATGACGACCTGGGGAAGGTTCTGCAGCTGCGAGCGTTCTTGCATGACGCTCGTTCCGCCGGTGACGACGAGGACGCGCCCGCGGAGCGGTGCGTAGAGCCAAGTGAGCTCACGCCCGAGCTGTCCTGCGAGCTCGCGGGTCGGGGCGATGAGCAGGACCACGGGTGCAGCAGCAGCGGACTTGCGAGCCTTTCGCGGGGGTGCGGTGGCGGCAGCGATAGCCACCGTCGGCGCCAGGAGGAGACCCAGGGCGACGGTCTTGCCGGAGCCTGTCTGGGAGGAAATGCGCAGGTCGCGACCCGCCAACTCGGGGTCCAGAATGGCCTGCTGGATGGCGGTAAAATTCTCGAATCCGGCTTTGCGCAAGGCGGCGCCGAGACCCGCGGGGGCCTGCTCTAGGCTAAGTAACTCAGACATGGAGCCGGCCTCATAGCACAAAGTCACCAGGGGACACCCGGAGCCCGTTGCCAGTCTCCTGGGCTGCTGATAACGTCGCTACGGGGTGAAACACCGAGTTTTGCCCGAGATCCTGGCCTTTTCTACCGGAAGACCCATGAACAAGCTCAGTGATGACCTTTGGATACAGGCATCGCCACAGTCATTTTTTGGCCTGCAGCTTGGCACTCGGATGACCGTGGTCCGTCTCCAGGACGGGGGCCTGCTGCTGCACTCACCGATCCCGCTCGCGGCCGACCTGAAGGCCGAGGTCGATGCCATCGGGCCTGTCCGCCACATCGTCGCCCCCAGTCAAGGACATCATCTCTACGTAGGGGAGTGGAAGAGCGCATATCCGAACGCCCTGCTTCACGCCGCGACTGGCTTGGCCAAGCGACGCAAGGACCTGGCGATCGACCACGAGCTCATGGGCGAGGCACACGCGGACTGGCGCAACGATCTCGAGACGACCTTCCTCGACGGAGCAATGCTCAACGAAACAGTGTTCCTTCATCGTCCTTCGCGCTCGCTGATCGTTGCGGACGCGGTCGAAAACTTCGACACCTCTTCCCATTGGCCGACCCGCACGTATCTCAAGCTCGCCGACATCCACGGCAAGCCAGGCGTCAGTCGCAGTCT
>JAFDFW010000802.1 GCA_019309605.1 Deltaproteobacteria bacterium
GCGTTTCAAGCCTGCCCCCAGCGTGTCGTCGCGCGCAAGGCGAGATAGGACCGATGCGGGAATATACGACCACCAACACCAACCCGTTCGTCGACCTGTCTCACGAAGTTTGGGGTTGGGAGATCCCCGTCTATCTCTTCTTGGGTGGCTTGGTGGCCGGCATGATGGTCATCTCCGGATACTTTTTTCTCTCAGGGCGATGGCGCAACCGCGACTCCTCCAGTTACGTGTTGCCGGCCCTGAGCCTGATCCTCCTGTCGGCGGGCATGTTGGCCTTGTTCCTCGACCTCGAGCACAAGCTCTACGTTTGGCGCTTGTACCTCACCTTCGAGGTGACTTCACCGATGTCCTGGGGCTCGTGGATCTTGCTCCTCGTCTACCCCGTGTTGATCGCCAGTCTGCTGTTGGCGCTACCCGCGGCGCTCAGAGAACGTTCGCCCAGCCTCGCCAAGCTGTCGGATCGCATCCAGACACGGCCATCGGCGGTACGGTCGATCGGCGCCCTCAACATCGCGCTCGGCATCATGGTAGGCATCTACACCGGGATTCTGCTCAGCGCGCTCGGAGCTAGGCCGCTTTGGAGCAGCGCGTTGCTCGGCCCGCTTTTCCTCGTTTCCGGCGTTTCCACCGCAGCGGCGCTGGTCGATCTGGTGGCGAAGGATCACTCGGAGCGGGATCTGGTGTCGCGCGCAGACATCGGCTTCATGATCACGGAGCTGCTGTTCATAGCCTTGTTCCTGATCGGCTTGATGAACACCTCCAAGGTTCACCAAGAGGCCGCAGGCTTGCTGCTCGGTGGGCCATTCACGGCTGTGTTCTGGGTCCTCGTCGTCGGGCTCGGCTTGCTCGTCCCGATCGTCATCCAGACTTTGACTGCGACCCACAGAATCAGGCACACCGTCGTGGCTCCCGTGTTGGTGCTCGTCGGCGGCCTCGTGTTTCGGATGGTCATGGTCAGCGCCGGGCAACTGACCCACTGGACGGCCATGTGACCCATTCATCGAATCCTCGTCGCCCAGGAAGGAAGGTCTTCATCCAATGACATCCGCACGTGAGCCAGCTCCTTACATGAACCCGTACCTTGCCGGTGTGGGTTTGGGGCTGGTGCTTTTGCTCGCGTTCGTCGTGATGGGCCGGGGACTTGGCGCCTCGGGCGCATTCTCGACCATCGTTGCAGTACTCGTCGATGCCGTCGCGCCCGAGCACGCCCGCGCCAACGATTTCTATGTAGGGTATCTAGAGAACGGCTACGGGAGCCCCTTCAAGAGCTTCCTGATGTTTGAAGTCATCGGTGTGCTGGTTGGCGGCTTCATTTCCGGCTCGCTGGCTGGCCGTGTGAAACGGACGATCGAGCGGGGCCCAAGGATGTCCGCCAAGGGCCGCATCGCGCTCGCAATCCTCGGAGGCACCATGATGGGCTTCGGCGCCAAGCTAGCGGGAGGCTGCACCAGTGGTCAGGGCTTGTCCGGCGGCGCCGTGCTCGGGCTCGGCAGTTGGACGTTCATGATCATGGTCTTCGTTGGGGGCTACGCGGGGGCGTATTTCTTGAGGAGGGAGTGGCGATGATTGCACCGTTCTACAAGTACGGGGCGTTCGGTGACGAGGTGTCGCTCATCTTGGCGGCGCTCATCGGCGTTGGCTTCGGCTTCTTCCTCGAAAGGGCTGGCTTCGGCAGCTCCCGCAAGTTGGCGGCGCAATTCTACTTCACGGACATGGCCGTCTTCAAAGTCATGTTCTCGGCCATCGTCACCGCCATGCTCGGGCTCTTCTATCTGTCGTGGGCAGGGCTGGTCGACATCTCGATGGTCTACGTGAGCCCGACCTATCTACTGCCACAGCTGCTCGGCGGGCTCGTGCTTGGCCTTGGTTTCATCGTGGGGGGGTACTGCCCAGGCACCTCCGTGGTCGGAATATCGACGGGCCGACTCGACGCCGTCGCGTTTGGCGGCGGCGTGTTCGGCGGGATCTTCGTGTACGGAGAGCTCTACCCCTGGCTTGCGGACTTCGTGAAATCCACCTCCATGGGC
>JAFDFW010000803.1 GCA_019309605.1 Deltaproteobacteria bacterium
CCGAGTGCACCTGATGCGTTTGCTTGTTGAAGGTGAGCGCCAGCTGGAGCTTGCAGTACAGCCGTTCGAGAAACTGAACACGGTCTGGCTTCACGAATTGATAGACAATGGTGAGGAAGGAGAGCGCGAGCACCAGGAATCCCCCAGCCAACACCCAGATGACGGCGCTGACGACTCGACTCCAGGCGGTGGTGACCTGGTTCATACGACGAGGCGGAGCGCGCCGGGAAGGACGTCGATCGAGAGTGGTGTGAGGTGAAAGAGGTCGCCATCGATCAGCACGGCTTGAAGCGACGGGTTGACGAACTCGACTCGGTCCACCGTGAGGGTCCAAACGTCCTCACCATCGATGTGCGTGCCCGAAAAGATGCGTGCGAACGCGGCCACTAGCGCGGCTCGTCCGAGCCGGCCCGCTCGGACGACATCGAGCAAGCCGTCTGAAACCTGAGCGTCCGGTGCCATTCGCATCGAGCCGCCGGTGTACTGGCTGTTGGAAAACGATGTGAGCACCGTCGTTGCATCGTCGGTCGTGCCCGCGTATCGGAGCGTGTTCTGTTCGTACTGGAGCCGAGCGACGCAGACCAGAACTGCGGCGATGTAGCCCGCTGCGCCCAGGGACTTGAAACGTTCGTTGGTGAGCTCTCCGGCCCGGGCGACGAAGCCGGTACCCATAGTGTTGATGAAATGGATCACGCCCTCTTCGTGCGTCAGTCGGAGCAGGTCGATCGGGATGCTGTTACCGCGAGCGATGGCGTCGACTGCGCTTTCGGTGTTTGTGATGCCAAAGTCCCGCAGGAAGGAGTTGCCTGTGCCGAGGGGAAGCATGGCGAGCTCGCATTCTTCGGAGACACCGGCCTCGACGAGTCCGTTGACGATCTCGGCGGCGGTACCGTCCCCCCCAGCGGAGAGAAAACGACGGCGCCCGCTTTCCGTTGCAGCCCTTGCGAGCTCCGTGGCGTGCCCGCGCTCCTCGGTGAACGCGATGTCCAGCTCCACTCCGCGCCGTTCTAGCTCCCCGAGCGCATCCGGCGCGAGCCGTGCGCATCGCCCGCCCGCAGCGGCCCGATTGACGATCGCGTAGTACGTGGCATCGCCCACGGCGCGCACGATAGCAGATCAGAAACGCCTAGAAGCACTGGCGTGTCGGCGTGCTGGTCTCCGTCTTGTGCCCCAGCCCGAGCTGGCCGACCTGATTGCGGCCCCAGCACCAAACGCTCCCGTCGTCGCGGAGTGCGCATGCGCTGTTCGCGCCCAACGAGACAGACTGCCAGGTGGAGTCTTGGCCTATGCGCGTCGGCTCGCGGAGCTCCGGCACTCCCCAGGCAGTTCCACCCATGCCGAGCTTCGTGTACGCGTTCCTACCCCAGCAGTAGAGCGCGCCCCACGTGGTGACGCCGCACGCGTAGTGCATCCCAGCGGAGAGCTGCTTGAATGCGAGGCCGCCGGTCACCGGGGTCGAGAGAGGCACGTCCACCTCCTCGTCCCCACCGATCCCAAGCTGACCATAGATGTTGTGGCCCCAGGCGAATGCGTTCCCGGAGTCGTCCAGGCTGTAGCTCGAATTGAAGGCCGCGGTTACCCGAGACGCCAGGCCACCGGTGGTCTGTGGTGCGCCTTGCGACCCAGTCGAGGTGCCATCGCCGAGCTGTCCATTGCTGTCGTAGCCCCAGCACCAGACCCGGTCGTCTGGTTGAACGGCACAGACGTGGTGGGCCCCCACCGACACCTGGCGCCAGCTGGACGCTGCCGTGACTTCCAACGGTTCATAGACCGTGCCGCCCACCGAGCCTTGTCCCGCTTCCCCATGTCCGCTGTGTCCCCAGCACCAAAGCGTGCCGTCCGTACGTACCGCGCAAGTGGTTCCTTCTTCGGTATCGACTTGGTCATGTGCGGCAGCGCTCACGAGCCACGGCACGTCGGAGCTGGTGATCGTATCCGGCGCTCCCATGCGGCCGTTTGCATTGTGCCCCCAGCACCAGAGCGATGAGTCGCTTTCGAGCACCCCGCATGTCATACGATGTCCGGCG
>JAFDFW010000804.1 GCA_019309605.1 Deltaproteobacteria bacterium
TTGATGAGCCCACTTGTTCGCGCACTGCTCAAACAGCCACCGCACAGGCTCTTGTCCCAGCCGCGCTCGAGCCTGCGAAATGGCGCTCGGAGCCACCGTCACTGTGCCCGAGCCGGGCAACGCCAGGTCGAGCTTGTTCACCACGTCCGTGATCGACCGGTCCTTGAACAGCGCCATGCCGAGCACCAGCCACACCACTTGCTCCGCCGGCAGCCGTCTTCGTCTCAGCGTCGCCGTGCCTGTCGCACGCAGCGCCTCTTCAATCCACTCCCGCGGTAGATGCTTGCGAAATGCATCGAGCTCCGGCGGTCCACCTAGACTCGCACAACCGGTGACAATCTCCTGTAACATGAGCCAACACCCTCCTCGATGCTGGCCAGTCTGATCTCATCGGCGAGGGATTAACAGAACCTTTCCACGCCGACTTCCCAAAGCATTCCGATCACTTCCACCCCTAACTGATCGGCATTGCATTTGTAGTTACTATGCTCCCCACCTCCGCTCGCTAGGGTTCGGGAAAGATGAGCGTGTCTACGCACATTCCCAACGTCGGCGATACGTCAGGTACGTCGCCGTAGAACTCATTGATGCGCCGGCAATCGTAGGTAGCCCCCGGCCCGTCGGCGCAAGTCGGTGACCCGCCGTCAGGATCGCAGAAGAAAGCGCAAACGCGATCGCTCGTATCCGGGTTTGCTATCAAGTTGCAACCGAATCCCACATCGCAGGCATTGACCGCGTCGCAGGGCTCGTCTTGCGTTGCGGCAGCGAAGACGAAGCTGCAAAGCTGTTCCCCGGTGGTCAGGATGACATAGCACGCATCATCGCCGTCGCAGTCCTGTTCGAGGGGGTCGCATGCCGCGGAAGCGCCGCCGTTCCCGCCACCGCCCTCGGTGTCACTGCTGCACCCGTAGAGTGCCAATGGCAGCGCCACTAGAACAAAGAAGATCATCCGCTTCATGCCCCACCTCCCGTACGGCCCTTGTAACATTAGCACGACGTCAGACGCTAGAAGCCGAAAGGCTCGCTTTCCCAACCCCAAGCGGGATCGATTGTGAGCCCGAGATGTGCCATGACGGTCGGCGGAACGGCAGTGTGCCCGGGCCCCGGCGAGATCGTCTGACCGCGGCGCATGGACCCGCCGCTCGCGATGATGCAGATGGTCCGCTCTTCGTCGCTCTGCCCTCCGTGACCGATGCCCATGGTGCCTGTGCCGCCGTGGTCGGTCCCCACGACGACCAGCCAGGCTTCTTGGTCGTAGGTGGGCCGGGCCCGCACGGCGTCCAACATCTCGCCGATCTGCGTATCCACCGTCTCCAACGCCTCGACGTACTCGGGCACCATCGCGGAATGACCTGCTAGGTGGCCCTGGTGATCGACCTCATCGAGGTGGACAAAAACCACCGTCGGCGTTTGCTCCGCGAAATGCGCGACGACCGCGTCCGTCACCGCGATGTCACCCTGCGCCGAGTCGGACTCCATGGGCCAGAAGGCTTCGTCGGCTTCCGCCGATGCAAGAATGCTCTCATTGATCGGCCCCCACGTGACGAACGACGATAGATACGCGTCCGGCTCGAGCTCTCGAATGCGCGCGAAGAAATGCGGATACTCGTCGAACAGCGGCGCGAGGAAGCCGTTGAACTCGACCCCATGTTTGTCGATCCAAACCCCCGTGAGAACGCTGCTCCAACCCGGCCCGCTCCACGTCCCCTGTTCGGTGGGCGCCCCCAACACGCCCCCCGCGAAGGCGTCGTAGGTGACTGTGCCGTCTGCGATCAGTGCATCGAGGTGAGGTGTGGACACCTGTTGAAGCGCATCGACGCGTAAGCCATCGATCCCGATGACCAACGCGTGTTTGGTCTTCGATGTGTTGCTGTCGCCGCCGCAGGAGGCCAAAAAGAGGATTGCGAAAAGGAAGAAACGCCTCATGGGGACGCGACACTACCCTCTAGCGCCAGCGCTGTCACCGATGCCCGCACGGGCACCGGGTGCTGCAAACGCTTTCACTGGGGCAAGTGTGGCGCCTGC
>JAFDFW010000805.1 GCA_019309605.1 Deltaproteobacteria bacterium
CACGGTGGCGCAACCCGCGTCTGGGTTCACATCGACCTCGAACGTGATCACGGCCTGTGTAATCTCCTGCTGGCAATCATCATTGTCGAGGTTGCACGTGCCTGCGTCGGCGACGCAGGTGTCAGGAGCGGTGCAGTCGGCGTTCGTGGTGCACTCGTTGCCAGCGCTGTTGCAAACCATTCCCGCTCCATCCGGACAGCCGGCGTCGTCGGTGCAAGCCGTGTCAGGTTCGGCGGTTCCACCCTGGCAAACGCCCATGGTATCGTCGTTCGTCAACCCGCACAGGCTGTCGTAGAAAGCCTGTTCCACACCGGTGAGGCTGGTTTGGAAAGTCGGGAGGACTGGCGTCAAACTGGAAAGGCTGTTGTCGACGCCGTTGGCGCCGTCGGGTGAGGTGAGGGTGGCCTCGGAGGCCTTGCAGGTCTCGCCGTCACAGCCGTCGAGGTCGAAACCGAGGCTGCAATCTTCAGCGATGAGCATTTGGGTCAACCTGTAGGTGATCGTGCTTCCGCCCGTCGCGCAGCTAGCCGGGTTGTCGGTGCTTTCGCTGCCGGTACAGGCATCGGCTGGGTCGGGTGGGTCCGGGATATCGCAAGCGTCACAGAGTGCGACCCCATCGAACTCGCCGCCCATGCACTCGCCCTCCACTGGGAGGCACATTGCGCCTGCGCCGCCTGCGCCGCCTGCGCCGCCTGCGCCGCCTGCGCCGCCGCCTGCGCTGCTGTCCGAGTCGCTGCTACAGCCAAAGGCTGTCAGGGCACTGCCGAGCAGTGCGATTAAAGCTAGTTTGCTGATGTTCATGAATTCTTCTCCTCGAGTCCGGGTTCTTCCGGCTCCACGTCGCCCCTTTTGAGTGCGCGTTTCTACCACGTCTTTTCCCCGGACTCCAATCTAGTGAAAGCAACTAAGGGAACAGAATATCAGTTGTGTGAACCCAGCGGCCACGCCAAATTTTGCGGATGTCCGGCGCGGCTGGGGAGCAGGTTGCTAACGGCCTGTTTTCGCAGTGATCTCGCGGTTCGCCTGATTGCCCGAGGCATCGAAAGCCCGAACTGAAATGATGTGACTGCCGCCCGGCAAGCTCCCAAGCGCGACGTCGAAGCCCTCGTTGGCGCTGTCTAGAAGCGAGTCGTTCGGGAACAGGTCGGCGTCGATCGACATCTGAATGCGCGCGATCGGCCCAAGCTCGTCGACGACGCGTCCCTTGACGCGCCCCTTGTGCACCTTGAGTTGCTCGATCCGCGGCGGGTGGTTGTCGACGCGAATGGGCTCAGACGCGGCGCTCGATCGCAGGGTGAGCTTCTCCGGGTTGGCTTGCTCGTCCGAGGCCTCGACGCGCACGACGTAGTACCCGTCGGGGATGCTTCCGGTGTCCCAGGTGTACTTGGCGTCGGTGAGGACGGCGTCTTCACCAAACATGTCGCGCCACACCGGCTGTCCTTCTTGCCGATAGTCGATGCGGTAGCGCAACGGGTCCTGATCGGGGTTGTCAACCTTCCAAGTTAGGTTGAGCAGGCTGGTCGGTGACGGCGGCTGGCGAGGCGATGCTCCACGCTCGAGGGGAGGCCGGCTGCCTCGTACGTCCGAGACGCGCGCGCGCTGATTCTGCGACAGATAGAAGAGCTCGACGGCGCGGAGTACGGCGGAGTCGTCTTTCGGGAGCTTCGCGCGCACTTGGATGAAGCGTCCGGGCGGGCTTCCGATGATTCCAGGCTGTTTGAGATTTTTCGACCACGCGCTCCAGGTGTCGCCCGGTTCTTGGGTATTGCCCGAGCGTGTTTGGAAAACGATGCGCCCTCGACCTCGCCAGGTGAGCCGGCCCCACTTCGAGGCGAAGCGCGCGTCGAGCGCCTTGCTCGTCCACGCTGCGCCGCGCCGGGTTCCCGATTGCACGCGGTAGATGGCCGCGCCGTCACCTGTGACGAACGAAGGGTTCTTTGAGCGCAGATCGAGGGCGAGAACCTGGCGTTCTTCGACATCGACCCAGATCGAATAGCTCGCGTCGGGCTCGACTCGGAGGATGCGGCCTTCATGACCGCCGCCCGCGTAGATCGCGCCGTCCGTGCCCCACTGAACGGCGGTAAAATGGGTGTCCTTGCGGCTCACGAGCATCTCGGCGCGCCCATCGGCGTCGACGCGCCATAGCTCCCCGCTGCCGGGGCGGGGCCGGGTGGCCGGGCGGGCGGGCTTGGCTGCTCGGCCCGCCGCTGGCGGCTTGAACTGGCTCCCCGGGGCGGTTTTGAAGCTGTTTGCGGCCACGGCGAGCTTCCCGTCGTGATAGTCGAGGGCCGTGACCTCGTTGCCGGGGAAGTCGTGCACGACCTCTGCTTTATTGTTCGGCCAGATCCGCAGAACCAGGGCGTTGTCGCTGGTGCCGGCGTAGATCGTTCCTTTGCCGTCGCCCGCGAGCGTCATGATGTGGGAGGCCTCGGCCTTGTGGAGCTCTTTCGCGCGACCGATCGAGTCGATCGCGAACAGCTTCCCCTCGGGGCCCGTCCCTGCGATCAGCTGCCCGCGCTTCTTGTCATAGTGGAGGGCCCAAATGTGTTTCGCGCCTCCGGGCGTCGAGAAGCGCTTCATCTTGCCGGACTTGGGGTCGATTCGGTAGATGCGCCCATTGGGAAGTGTACCCGCGTAGAGCGCGCCGTCGCGCCCGAACGCCAGCGAAGAGATCAGCAGCTCGCCCGTGTTGGCGAAAGGCTTCGCGCTCTTTCCGTCGAACCGGTAGACGACGCCGTTGGTGCCTGTGCCGATGAACGTCGTGCTGCCGCGTTGAGCCACGCTGTAGGCAAGGGGAACGTTCTCGAGCTCGGTCCGCGTGGTGACCGCGCCCGCTTGCACCGAACCGTCGGAGTGGACCGCTGCGCCCTCGAGCTCGCCCTCGAAGAATGCGTCCGCGCTGTCGAGCACGAAGCTTTGGGTGGTCCCTGCGGCAACCGTCGCGCTCGTTGCGAGAACCAGACCTGCCAACGCGATTCGAATAGTCGTCTTTGAGATGTTCATCGTTTTGTTACTCGCCGAGAAGCTGCTCGCGCGCGACCGC
>JAFDFW010000806.1 GCA_019309605.1 Deltaproteobacteria bacterium
ATCTTTGCCCGAAGCGGCGAGGAAGCCCTCCGGATCTACAATGAGACGCAACCCCGGCCCGACCTGGTCCTGATGGACCTCAACATGCCTGGAATGACGGGGGACCAGGCCTTCAAGGAGCTGAGGGAAGTGGATCCCGAGGCGCCCGTGGTGTTCGTGTCCGGGTATTGGGATCGAGAGCTCGAGCGGGAGCTTCGCAGCCTGGGGGCGCTCGGCTTTGTCCAGAAGCCCTACGAAGCTGCTACGCTCCGGGACGCCATCGTTCAGGCGATGACGGCCCATACTTCATGATCAAGTACATAGGCTCCAAACGGTTGTTGGTGCCGCACATCGTGCGGGCGATCTCGGCGTTTCCCGAGTCGGGGCGGGTGCTCGACTTGTTTTCCGGGACGTCACGGGTGGCCCGTGGGCTCAAACAGACGGGCCGTCATGTGACCGCGAACGACCACTTGGCGTACGCGGCGACTCTGGCCCGCTGCTACGTGCAGGCGGACGCGGATCGTTGGCTCCACGAGGCAACGCAGCTCATCGCGGAGCTTTCGATGGTGGCTCCGGAGCCAGGGTATTTCACCAAAGCATTCTGCGAAGACGCTCGATACTTCCAACCGAAAAACGGCGCGCGCGTAGACGCGATCCGAGAGGAGATCATTCGCCGTGCGTTGCCGCCCGAGCTGGAGGCCATTGCCCTGGTGTCGTTGATGGAAGCTGCCGATCGTGTCGACTCCACGACAGGTGTGCAAATGGCCTATCTGAAGCAGTGGGCGGCCCGCGCGTTCAACGAGCTCGAGCTCCGCGTGCCGGCGATTCTGCCCGGCCCCGGCGAGGCACTGCACTTGGAGGCGGTCGAGGCGGCGTCACGGGTTGACGCCGACATCGCGTACATCGACCCGCCCTACAACCAGCACAGCTACATGGGCAACTACCACGTCTGGGAAAGCCTGGTCCGCTGGGACAAGCCTGAGACCTACGGCATCGCCAACAAGCGAGTCCAGTGCAAGGACTACAAGAGCGACTTCAACTCCAAGCGCCGCATCCGTCAAGGGTTGCAGGCTGTCTTCGAGGCTGTCCGTTGCAAGCACCTGTTGGTCTCCTTCAACAACGAGGGGCACGTCGACCGCGAGGAGATGATCGCGCTCCTATCGCAAAGAGGGCGCGTGGGCGTCGTTGCTGTCGACTTCAAGCGCTACGTTGGCGCCCAGATTGGAATCCACAATCCCCGCGGCGAGAAGGTCGGACAGGTGAGCCATCTGCGCAATAAGGAGTACTTCTTCGTCGTGAGCGAACGTCGCGACACGGTGGACTCGGTCGTTCGGGCCATCGAATCGAGCATCGAGGACGCCGCGCTTGCGTTGAGCGCCGCAAAAGGCAAAAGGAAGGGTCATGAACCTGAACGACGCGTTGAATGACGAGGCGAAACGCGCCTCAATCACCGAAGGCGTTTGCCGTCTGGTGGACGAAGAAGTGGGCAAGCAACGGGGCCTCAGCGGTGTCGCAGTCAAGACGGGATACAAGCTGGTCCAAGGCGTGAAGCCCGGCTTCGTTCGCGATGTGGTGCGAGTTTTGCTGCCTGAATTCGCTGCGGCGCTCGAGCCGTTTCGCGAGCAAGCGGTCACCCAAGGCCAGTCCGTAGCGGCCTATTTCAGCGCGCATAGGCAAGAAGTGGCCGAAGCGCTCCTCGCCGTGACCGACGCCCGCGTCCAAAGCTCCGAGCACGGCTCCATCAAAGGTGCCTACCGCAGGCTCCGAGGCTCTGCCCTCAAGAACGTCCAAAGCGCCGTTCCGGGCCTCGGGAGAATCATCGAAGAGCACGCTTGAATGCTCTATTTTGAAGACATTCAGGTCGGCGACTCTCAGGCGTCGACCGAAGAGTATGAGCTGACGGCGGACGAGATCATCGATTTCTGCACACAGTGGGATCCACAACCGTTTCATGTCGATGAGGAGGTAGCGGCGGCCACGTCGGTTGGGAAGCTCTTTACCTCTGCGCTTCACTCGATGGCGGTCGCGATGCGCATGGGGGTTAAGGAGCCTTCGGCCACGGTCATGGGGCTCGGCTGGGATGAGGTGCGCTTTGAGACGCCTGCCTGTGTAGGCGACCGTCTTCGGCTTCGCGGGGAGATCATCGAGACTCGCCTGTCTAAGAGCCAGGCCGGGCTCGGTATCGTGCGAACCCAGCTCTACCTCACCAATCAACGCGGCGACACGGTGATCAGGTTTAAAGCCGCCGCGCTGATACGGCAACGCCCTCGGGAGAGTTAAGCTTGGCGAGCATGTCGACCACCGCGGCGCGGGTGCGCCCGCGCAAGTCGGCAACTGCTTCGCGCTCTTCGAGCTCGGTGTTCGGGTAGAGTCGCGCTCTTCGAGCTCGGTGTTCGGGTAGAGCGGCTTCCCGATTTGCACTGTCACGAGGCGGTCTTTGCGGTTCTTGCTCCCGCCGGTGTCGACCTCGTCGCGCGACATCAGACTGAATGTGCCGTTCAGCGCGACGGGGACGACCGGCTTACCGGTCGATACCGCCGCTTGGAAGGCGCCGCTCTTGAACGGTCTGAGCTTACCGTCTTCGGTCCGCGTCCCCTCGGGGAACACGAGGAGCGGCTTGTCGTCGCGGAGCACACCTTCGAATGCCTCGGCGACCGCCAGTGCTGCGTTCCGGCCTTGGTTGCGGTCGACTGGCACGTGCCCCGCCAGCCTCAGGTGCCAGCCCAAGAATGGGATGTTCATCACCGAACGCTTCGCGGCCCATTTGAAATCGCCGGGCAGCGCCGCTCCGAGGACC
>JAFDFW010000807.1 GCA_019309605.1 Deltaproteobacteria bacterium
CCTTCAGGCGTCTCAATCGGACAAATACGACCGTAGTGCGTGGTGTGAACGTCACGAACTTCGAAGCCCGCGCGCTCACGCGTCAAACCACCGGGCCCAAGCGCCGATAGACGCTCACTCAGCTCCTGAATTGCGCTCACTCAGCTCCTGAATTGCGCAGAACGCCTTATACGTTAACTCTCTGAGCCTAAGAGAGGGCGTTTGTAGTTACTATCTGCTCCCTGGGAAGGTTCTGTCTTCTGGCACTGCGTGAGTGCTGTAAGATCTGTCGCAAAGGAAAGGCGTGCGGTGACTCCTGCATCGCCCGTGACAAGGACTGCAACAAGCCGCCGGGCTGTGCGTGCAACGAGTCCGATTTGGCGTCCGGTCCTAGTTGGAGTGAGTGAGGACATGTAGCGAGCGGCGCACCCGCTGCGCCCCCACGCCCTAAACGCAAAAGCTGCGAGTGACTGAGCCGGTGCAGTAGTCGTTTTCGGACGATCTACTCAGGCTAACGCGAACAATTGCGTATTGATCGGCAGCCTTCGATGCGATATGAATTTGGACGTCTGTGTGGATACGGCCCGCCATTGGCTTGGGCCGCCGAGGTTTACATGAAGCGTGAATTCAGGTTCTGCTCGAAGCTGCTCGCCCCGGCTCTGTTGTTGCTGCTTCTGCAGGCGCAGACCTGCGATCGAGGTGACACCTATCTCCTGAGCGTGGAGCTCGAGGTCGACGGCCAAGACCTCATCCAGAACTTCAACGTCAACAACCGCACCGGCTACTACGCCGTGATGACGACAGCCGCCACGGCCACGCTCACGGTGCAGACGCGCATGGCGGACTCGACCGCGACGTATCAGTGGATTGTTGGCGGGACGTCGATCGAGGCGGGCCAGATTGGCCTTGGGGGCGGGAGTGTGTTGCTCAACGTGCCTCCTGGGCCGAGCCAGTTGTACATCGGCGTCCGAGCTGTCGAAGGGAATGTGCATGGGTATTGGGTGGACGTGCTTGGCCCCATCGACCGGAACATCGCTTCCGTGGTCCTCGCCGGCCAACAGACCCAGCCCGTAGCCGGCGCCACGTTTGATATTCAGTTCTATCGCAACACCGCCTATGGCTGTGGCCTCAGCGGTAACTACACCTTCATGGTCGTGAACCCCGCGAACGGCGACGCTGCCGACCAGGCGCCCCTGTGGGTCTACCTGCACGGTGGCGGGGTCGGCTACTACAACGACTTGGGCGTCTACGTGGCGGTCAAGAACCAGACCGAGGACACCTACAACCATGAGGAGACCTTCACCGATCTCTTCGACGACCAGGTGGTGCGTCACATCCTCGACAACGCCAACCAGCCGATCGACTCGACGCTGAAGCGGCGCATCGAGGAGGGGTACCGGGTGCTCGTGGTGTCCATGTGTGACCACGATGTGTACTCCGGGCTCGGCACGCCATATCCGAACAACCCTGATCCGGACGCGAGTGTGGACGGGCTGCCGGCGACGATGGCGGCGATCGAGTACACGGTCGCGAACTATCCGACCACGCATGTGTTCGCGCACGGCACCAGCGCCGGCTCGATCGGTGTGTGGGCGCTGGCGAGCAGCTACGCGTCCGAGGACAACCCCCTCACCGGCGTCGTGGCGGACTCCTGGATCGCCACGCCGCGGCTCCTCACCACCGCGCCCGCGTTTAGTGGCGAGCCCGGCTATCCGTTTGGCAGTGACTTCGACGTCCAGGGGCTAACCGACAAGATCGGGTTCTTCGCCAACCTGGACATCCCGGCCTACCCCGAAGCCCAGCTCGCCGACCGCGACTTCCGCGACGTGCCGGTGCTGTTTATCGCGGGCAACAACGACCCCTTCTGCGGCGGCAATCAGGCACCGCTGGCCGAAGCCGTCGCCGAAGGCCTCAGCAACTGCAACTGGTTCCACGACGGGCTACGACAGCGGATCGACGCACAGGTCGACAGCCCTCACGAGCTCCACGTTCTCAACGGCTTCGGCCACGTGCCTACCAACGGCGAGGGTCCGGTGAACGACACCGACGCCATCGCCGCGCTCAGCGACGGCCTCGCCGACGACAACATCAACACTCGGGTCCGTGTCGCGGCGACCCTCTTCCGCACCCTCCGCGATGTCGGCTGCCTCTGGCAGATAGTAACTACAAACGCCCTCTCTTAGGCTCAGAGAGTTAGCGATGGCCGTATGTCTTTTGCGCGAGCATCCTGGCGGTAGGTGTCGCCCTCGCTTCGCCTGGGATCATCTGGACGCTGTCAGCGATCGCAATCGCGACGGTGT
>JAFDFW010000808.1 GCA_019309605.1 Deltaproteobacteria bacterium
TGCCTGCCCCGGCTTGCATCAGACCGAAGAGCGCGTTCTGGCGCATGGCTAGGAACTGTTGGTGCATCGCGCTTTGCTGCGTGAGGAAATCCTGGTGGACCTGGCCGAGCTGCTGCTGGTATGCGGCGAAGCGGGTGTAGACGTCGGCGCCCGCGGGGGCAGCGACGGGGGCAGTGACAGGGGCAGTGACAGCGACAGGGGCAGCGACAGCAGCAGCGACAGGGGCAGTGACGGGGGCGGTGCGGCCTAGGATGGGGGGAAGAGGGGGGGCGGGATCCATGCTTTGGGTCTCCTTGGTGCACGCTGCGACGGCTGCGGGGGGCACCTGTGGTCTGGGCAGATGGGCCGGGAAACTGAGGTTGCGACCAGCCTCGCGGGCGAGCGCGGGGGTGGACGAGTCGGGATCGTTCCGGACGAAGAGGGTGCTGCGCTGGCCCTCCATCGCTTCAACATCGACGCGCACCAGTCGGCGAGGGGCCTCCCAGGGCGAACCGTCACCGGGGCGACGGCCTAGTCCGCAGCTCAGTGCGGCGGCGGCAACGTGGAGGAGCCCGGAGGCGGCATGCGCATGCCCGAAAAGAGGAGCAAGGGAAGAGACCTGGCCGTCCAAGCCGAGCGCGATCGCATCGGCTCCTTCAACGGGTTCTCCGATGACGGCAAGCACCGGGTCGCCATCGCGCTGGGCGTCTTCGAGGCGCTTGAGCACGAGCACGATCGCGGCGTCGCCGGGGACGCGTCGGTTCTCGGGGAGAAGCGCTTCGACGGCACGCTGATGAACCGGTTCGCACGAGAGGTCAGTGGCGCCCACTACCGCCGCGTCGAGCTCGCGGTGGCGGAGGGCGCGGATCGCAAACTCGAGCGCGCGCACGCCGGAGAGCTCCTCGGCTGCGAACGTAAACGACGGACCGCCAATATCGAGCTGGCTGTTCAGCCGGTTGGCAGGAATATTCGGCATCGTGCCGAGCACGCCCTCCGAACGGAGGAGAGGCACGACCCCTTCGCGCGCAGTCTGCACCCAGGCATCGTCGAGCCCCCGCGCGGCGGCCCACTCGGCGAGGCGCCAGCGTGCTCCATAGCGCGCGACCTCGGCATCGCATTGTGTGCCGATCAGGATGCCCGTTGTCTCGGCAGGAAGGCCGAGACCTTCGGCGGCTTCCCGGGCGGCTGCGAGAATCATCGTCTGCTGACCAAGCGCCTGTTGTAAGTCTTTGGGAGGAAACCGCAGTCCCGCAAGTTCGAGCTGCACGGTCTCGGCGGACGCGCCCTCCCCTCCGCGAACCAGACTGCCACCTCCCAGAAGCGCATCGGCAAAGTCGGCAGCCGAACGGCCATCACCGACCCGGGCGCCCAGGGCAACGATCGCGATGTCCGATGTGGGCGCCGCATTCGCGGGCTCCGCTTCGATGCGCTGCCCTTGCCACTCTTCGACGATGAGGTGGGCGTTGTTTCCCCCGAAGCCGAACGCACTAACCACAGCCTTGCGGGGCCCTTCCGAGTCCCAGGGCTCGGCGGCCTGCAAGACGCGGAATGGAGAACCGGCGAAGACGGGGTGCAGCTCGTCGACGTTCGGCGTCGGAGGGCGAACGCCATGGCGCATCGCGCCGAGCACTTTCATCAGACCTGCGACCCCGGCCGCCGTGATCAGGTGGCCCATGTTGGCCTTCAACGAGCCCATTGGGACGTTGGAGAGGCCGGCGTAGACTTCGCTCATCGAGCGAATCTCGGTAGCGTCTCCGACGGGCGTGCCGGTGGCGTGGCATTCGACCAGAGAGATCTCGGAAGGTTCGACACCTGACATTTCGTAGGCAGCTCGGATGGCGCGCACCTGGCCGAGCTCGGAGGGGGCCAGCATCCCGCGGCCGCGTCCGTCGTTGGAAAGGCCGATGCCGCGGATCACTCCGTGAATGCGATCGCCGTCGCGGATCGCGTCGGCAAGCCGCTTCAAGGCGACGAAGCCGGCGCCTTCCGCAGGAAGGAGACCGTCCGCATCGGCATGAAAGGGCCGGCTTTGGCCCGTTTT
>JAFDFW010000809.1 GCA_019309605.1 Deltaproteobacteria bacterium
TCAACAGGAACGATTGTGCGTGGCGATCATGTCGCAGGCGAGCGCGGAGAAGGTTCTGGAAGACGCGATCGCGTACACGCAGGAACGTCAGGCGTTCGGGCGCCCGATTTCCAAGTTCCAGAACACCCAGTTTACCCTCGCGCAATGCGCTACCGAGGTCGAGGTCGGCCGCGCGTTCCTCGACAGCCTCATCGCACAGCACGTTGCGGGTAAGTACCTCGTCAAGGAATGCTCGATGGCCAAACTCTGGCAGACCGAAATGCAGGGCCGGGTGGTCGACGCGTGTCTCCAGCTATACGGCGGTTACGGCTACATGCTCGAGTACCCCATTAGCCGCGCGTACGTGGACGCGCGCGTTCAACGCATCTACGCGGGCACCAACGAGATCATGAAGGTAATCATCGCGAAGCAGATGGGGCTGTAGTCGACGGCACGATCCGTCGCGGGGTCGCCTGGCGCCGAATGGCTCCGCCTCTCCTTTGGGGTAAATTACGTCAAATGGGGGCCAACAGCGGACTTGACGGTTTCCGGGTCCAATGGTTACGTGTGGTCGGTGCCAATGGAGTCCGATCCCAAGGATGGTGGGGATCCAACCGAGGGCGACAATCCGTCGTCAGGTCCCGAATCCGATGCTGGCCCGCGCGTCAGCCGGATGCGTGTTGGAGGCGAGGACATCCTCGTGCTGAGCGTTCCGCTGCCACACTTGCGTTATCCAGAAGCGACCACGACCGCTGAGCAGGAGATCATCGATGCGGTGTCGCGGGGTCTCACCGTCAAAGAGATCGCGGAGCAACGCGGGGCCTCCTTGCGAACCGTGACGACGCAACTCGGCGCGATTTTTCGCAAAGCCGGCGTCAACTCGCAGGCCGAGTTGATCTCCATGATGACCGACGACCCCGACGAGTGAACGCCCCTCGAGCCCGATGCGCCCCGTCGTGGCTGATCGTGGCTGAACTCGAACGAGCAATAAAAAAGCGACGCGGTCGGTCAGCCCGTTTCCGACCGACCGCGTCGATGCTCACCCCGAAGGTCGAGCTGGTGGCTTAGCGCACGATTTGGATCTCTGTCTGCTGAGCCCCTGTGATTGTTTAATACGTCGTCCGCGCGGGATGGTCTATACGTAATTGTTCTCGTTCCATACGTAATTGTTCACCCGTCTCGACTTAAAGTGGCCACTACGGTTCGTCTGATCAGGGGGAGCATTACGCTCGGGCGAGTGCTGTAATGAAAGCTGCGATCCCGGGCCAGGGCATCCCGGGCGGTAGGTTGATGATCGGTTGCTCCATGCCGAGCTCGCGCCGTCGTGCGATCTCGCGTCGGCAGTAGAGTGGATCGCCGGAGATGGTGAGCACCTCGATCATGTCGTCGGTCACCGCATCGGGTGCCATCTTGCGCGTTGCTTTGTTGCTGTAGAGGCGTTCGATTTCGTTGCACTCGTCTTCGTAGCCAAACCCACTGAGGAGCTGTTTGTAGTATTCGCCCATGCCGCCGATGTAGAACGAGATGATCTCACGCGCTTTGGACGAAGCGCCCTTGCCTGGGATGGGAATGACCGTCGTGAATGGTGAGGTTGCGATTTCGTTTGGATCGCGACCGGCTTTGGCGGCGCCTTCAGCGATCCAGTCGCGACCATCTGCGAGACGGTTGTAGGGCCAGAAGACCGGCATCCAGCCATCCGCCATTTCGCCGATGCTGGTGATCGATTTTTGTTTCAAGGCAGCGACGTAGATCGGGATGTGCGGACGCGTCGGCTCGAAGTCCAGCTTGAAAGGCCGATAGCGGCGAAGCTTGGTGTCTGCTTCGCTGAGCGGGCGGCTATCGAGCATCGTGCGTACGACACGGATCACGTCTCGGGTTTGCGTGAGTGGCTTCTCGAAGTCCCGACCATGCAGCCCCTCGATGACGTTCTTGCTGCTCGTGCCTATTCCGAGGATGAAGCGCCCACCGCTGATCTCATCGAGCGTCGCCGCCTGCATCGCGATCAGTGCTGGCGAACGGCTGAACACATTGATGATGCC
>JAFDFW010000810.1 GCA_019309605.1 Deltaproteobacteria bacterium
TCGTCAAGAGGTCGTCCTTATGTCCACGTCCCGACATCTTCCCGTCTCTGCCTTGTACCGGAGCTGTGATCCTCAACAGCTCGGTTTCGAAACCACGAGCGAGCTCGAGGATCTGGAGCACTTGGTTGCTCAAGACCGGGCTATTGAAGCCATTCACATGGGCGCAAGCATCGCGCACGAAGGCTACAACCTGTTTGTGCTCGGCCGCGAGGGAACGGGACGGCATTCCCTCCTTCAGCAATACCTCGAAGAGAAGGCGCGCCCCGAGAAGCCGGCGTCAGACTGGTGCTACGTCGACAACTTCGACGAATCGAGACAGCCCAGGGCCATCGAGTTGCCAGCGGGCTGGGGACGAGAGCTTGCCAAGGATATGAATCAGCTCATCGATGCCGCCCGGTCGGCGATTTCGGCGGCCTTCGAGACCGAGGATTACCGGACACGCCGGGAGGCCATCGAAAATGAGCTTCGGGAGGAGCAAGAGGCGGCCTTCGAAGAGGTGAGCAAGAGAGCGAAGAAGCGAGGTATCGGGATCCTCCAAACTCCGACTGGGATCGCGTTCGCGCCCATTCGTGACGGCGAGACGATCGATCCCGAGGAGTTTAAGCAGCTTCCAAAGCCGGAGCGGGAGCGCATCGTTCGCGAGACGGAGGGGGTCAGCAAGGAGGTGCAGGCGGTGATGCAGCAGGCCCCCAAGCGTGTGCGCGAAGCCCGGCGCCGGGTTCGGCTGCTCGACCGCGAGATCGCGCTGTGGGCCGTCGGAAGCTTGATCGAAGAGCTGACGCAGAAGTACGAGGCGCACGAGCAAGTCGTCTCGTACTTGCAGCAAGTCAGTGAGGATATCGTAGAGAACATCGGGCTGTTTCGGACATCGCCCGAGGACCAATCGCCGCTCCAACAGCTGTTTGGCGCTCGCATGTCCTCCGATGAACCGGGGGCACCGCCTGCCACCCAGCGTTACGGCGTGAATGCGTTCGTCGACCACACTGGCGCCGAGGGCGCTCCCGTCATTTTCGAGCACAACCCAACATTTTCGCAACTCCTAGGACGGGTCGAGCACGTCTCCCAGATGGGTACCCTGGTCACCAACTTTCAGTTGATCAAAGCGGGAGCATTGCACAAAGCCAATGGCGGATACCTCGTGCTCGACGCTCGCAAGCTGCTGACTCAGCCCTTTGCGTATGAGGGGTTGAAACGCGCACTTCAGTCTCGCGAGCTCCGAATTGAATCGCTCGGGCAGGCCTATAGTCTGGTCAGCACCGTGTCGCTAGAGCCCGAGCCGATCCCTCTCTCCGTCAAGGTCGTGCTGATTGGCGAGCGCTTGCTCTACTACATGCTTCAGGCGCTCGATCCCGAGTTTCCCACTTTGTTCAAGGTGGCAGTCGACTTCGAGGACGAAGTGGACCGAAGCGAGGAGAACACGCTTCTGTACGCCCGGCTGCTTGCAACGCTTGCGCGACGGGACTCACTCAAGCCCCTCCATCGCCGAGCGATTGCCCGCATCATCGAGGAAAGCGCACGCGAGGCAAGCGATGGTGAGAAGCTTTCGGCGCGCATCAGGCCGGTCGCAGACATCATGCGGGAGGCTGATTTCTGGGCTGCAAAAGCCGGCTCGGAGGTGATCGATCTTGCAGCGGTCGAGCGGGCAATCGACAGCCGGATACGGCGTAGCAGCCGCCTTCATGACCGCGTGCAGGAGGAGATCCTGAGGAACACAATCTTGATCGACACTGAAGGCAAGGCCGTCGGTCAGATCAACGGGCTTGCCGTGCTTCAGATCGCGGATTTTCTTTTCGGCCGACCCAACCGGATCACCGCGCGCGTCGCGCTCGGTTCCGGCAAGGTCATCGATATCGAACGCGAGGTCGAGCTCGGCGGGCCCATTCACTCCAAGGGCGTGTTCATCTTGTCGAGCTACCTGGCCGCGACGTATGCATCCGATCAACCGCTGTCCCTTGCGGCCAGCTTGGTGTTCGAGCAGTCATACAGCGGTGTCGAAGGCGACAGCGCTTCGTGCGCGGCCGGGTCGGTCAACCAGCGTGGCGAGGTTCAGGCGGTCGGTGGAGTGAACCAAAAGATCGAGGGCTTCTTCGACATCTGCCGAGCGAGGGGGCTCAACGGGTCGCAGGGGGTCTTGATTCCCAGCGCGAACGTCAAGCATCTGATGCTGCGAAGCGAG
>JAFDFW010000811.1 GCA_019309605.1 Deltaproteobacteria bacterium
CACCACTCCGCCAGTTCCATACGTGCTGCTCGTCACAAACACGCCCGAATCGTCTAGGCTGCCGACGGCACGAGTCTTGATGGCATTCCGTACTCGTGGGGATTCACGCTGCCGGCGCGAGCGACGAGATCCCTCGATCCTACGTACGCCGCACCCCTGAGCGCGGAGTGCGAGTTTCAGCGATTCGTTCGCTGCGGAGTGCTCGCGCATGGGTTTGCCCGGTTTCGTTGCGGAGCCTGTGGCACGGATCGCTTAGTCGCGTTCTCCTGCAAAGGTCGAGGCTTTTGCCCGAGCTGCGGCGGCCGCCGGATGACCGAGCGTGCTGCGCATCTCATCGACCACGTGCTCCCGCGCACACCGGTTCGACAATGGGTCCTAAGCCTTCCCTTCGAGCTTCGCTATCGGCTTGCATGGGATCACAAGCTTTGCCGCGCCGTGCTCGCGGTCTACACGCGTGCGTTGCTCGGCTTCTACAGGAAACGAGCCAAGGCCTCGGGGCACCGCGATGGGCGCACGGGTACGGTGACCGTCATCCAGCGCTTTGGTGGCGCGCTCAACTTGAACGTTCACTTTCATACACTTGCGGTCGATGGGGTCTTTGTTCGGGAGCCCGACGGGTCGCTTTCGTTCGCTGCTGCCAAAGCGCCCACCGACGACGAAGTCGAGGCGCTCCTCGGCGTCATTCGAAAGCGAGTCCTACGCTTGTTGGTGCGCCGGGATACACGATGACAAGCAAAGCTGGATTGACGGAGCGGACTATGCACGAGGCATAAAACTCGGTGCTCTCGGTAAGGACCCGGTATCGGTCGAGTTGGTCGATGTCACCAAGATCGACGGCACTCTGGAAGGCAATATCTTGGCGCACCATGATGTGTTCAATCTGATCAATACCTACGTCCAGGAGGAACCGGCACTCCCTGAAAACCTGGCCTTCCGTGGGATGCTGAAGGAGCTTGGCATTGAAAAGGGCAACGAGTTTTCACCGGGCAAGGAAATGCAGGCCATTCTGGACGAGGCCAAGGCGGATGCTTTCACCTACATGGAGGATTATCTGGGCTCAGGAAAAGCGTATGTCCCGTTCTGGGAAGAACGCAACTGGGGCGCTTTCCGCATCACTCCCGAAGTCATGGAGAGTAGCGCCACCTGGAACTTCGAGAGCCATCGTGATTACTACGCCCGAACACTGGACTTTGGTTATTGGGCCGTCGCTATTCCCGCTGTCTTTGACAACTCGGGAGGTGGATCAACGTTCTATCTGTTCAGTTCAACCGACGAGTCCGGCAGCAAGTTGGACGGAGCCAAGACGTATCGTCTAAAGGTGCCAGCGGACGTGCCGGTAGAGGACTTCTGGTCGGTCCTTCTGTATTCGACCAAGACCCGCACCTTTGTTGATAGCTCTCAATTTGGCCTTTCTTCCAAGGATGAACTCGTGGTGAACGATGACGGAACCATCGATCTTTACGTTGGGCCGAATGCACCGAAGGGATTCGAGGCGAATCTGCTGGAAACAAACCCCGAGGAAGGATCGTTCCTTTGTTTCCGTTTTTACGGCCCCACGAAGACTCTGACCGGGGGGCAATGGAAGCTGAATGACCCGGTTCTGGTCGAATGACAGCGGCTGCTTTTGGCCGAAAGCAGACAGTCAAAAATCTAAGCAGATAGTAACTACAAACGCCCTCTCTTAGGCTCAAAGAGTTAACTTATGAGACGGAGCATAGCCAATTCAAACGCCCTCTCCGCGCGACGCCCCACGCGACATAACGATTAGTACCGCGCCATTGGGCTCTCAAAGTGGTCCCCAAGGGCTAAGAGAGTCCATCACTTCTTCTGAACGGGGGCGTGATCGAGACGCAGGGCCACGTCCCGGCTGAAGGACGGCACCGCGAGCTCCGGGGTTCGGTGTGGCTCCTCGGCCCGCACGTCGACGACACCGAGGATGGCGCCGCTCCACGGGTCGATCCACTCCCCCACCCAACGGCCGTCGACGGCTAGGGGCGGCGCGAAGACGGCGCCCTCG
>JAFDFW010000812.1 GCA_019309605.1 Deltaproteobacteria bacterium
GGCACGAAATTGCCCGCCTCTCGCAACTTCTTGCAGAGGTCGAAACCGTTGACGTCGGGAAGCATGACGTCCAACACGATGGCGTCGTAGCCACTCGGATCGAGCAAGCGCTGGCCCGCCTCCTTGGCATTCGCCGCGACGTCGACCCGGTACCCCTCGAGCTCGAGGTTCAGCTTCAAGCCAGCGGCGAGATGCTCTTCGTCTTCGACGATCAGGAGCCTTTGCGCTTCGGTCTCGGCCATCATCCGCTCACCACGGGGGCCACAGGAAGCTCGACACGCATGATGGTGCCCTGCCCGCGCCCCGCAGACAACGCTTGTACCTTGCCGCCTAGCTGCTTGACCAGCGCCCAGACGACGAAAAGCCCGAGACCCGTGCCCCGACGCTCCCGGACATCTTGATCCTCCACCCGATAGAAACGGTGAAAGACGCGCTTCAAGTTCTTCGGATCGATCCCGATACCGTTGTCTCTCACCTCGAAGCGTACCGTCTTGTTCGACTCCCTACGCCCAACGATCTCGACCCGGGCCGGACGCTCCGAATACTTGGCTGCGTTGTCGATGAGGTTGTTCACGACGATCTCGAGCGCGGCGCGATCGGTCGACACGATGATCTCCGGATCGACGTCGATGTGCACCTCGTCGAGCTCGAGCTTGTGCCTGGCGCGAACGACCTCTGCAGACCGCTCGGCGAGCTGCGAGAGTGACACGTCGCTGAGGTTCAGCATGCCCGGACGCGCGTAGGATAAACGGTTCGCCTCGAGGACGTCGTCGATAAACGCGCGCAGCCGGTCGACGTCTTCGAGCATCATGCCGCGCAGCTTCACTGTCGCCTCTTTCTCGAGCCCTTCGCGCCCTAGCGTCTCCAAGCACAGCTGCAGGGAGGCGAGCGGACTCTTGAGCTCGTGGGTCACCGAATCGATGAAGCTGTCTTGCTTGCGCACCTCGATGATCCCGCGAGCCAGCGAGATCACGAACAGCACGAGCACCACGATGATCAGAACGAACGAAACCGCGCCGAGCACCAGGAGCCAAACATCGCCGGCAATGTCGACCGAGCGCATGATCTTCTGGCCGAGGAGGACGGACCAGCCGATCAAGAGCGCGATGCTCAACAGAACCGTGATCGCGCCCAGTGTGATTGGGATCGATATCGAGGACCGGATTCTACGACGACGCATGATTGGTTAGGTTAGAGGGGTCATTGGCCCCGCAACAGGCGCCAGAGGTTCTCTTTTTGCCATTGCTGTGCAGCAGAATGGTACTCGAAGCTCCGCTCCCGCGTTCGAAACGCCCGAGTATGGTAGTGACGGCGGCCGTTCTGGACGACCGCGGGCATATCGTGATGCAGCATCTCATGGAAGACCACGGCCTCGACGAAAAAGCCTGGCACCCAGGCCTGGTCGAGCACCGGATGGATCCGAATCAGGCGATCCTCGGGAAGATACGTCCCCAGTTGCAGCGAACGCTGCCGACGCTTTGGCTGAACGCGCTTGCCCCAGCTGATCCGGACATCGACCTCACCGCCGAAATGCCGCGGCGCCAGGTCATCCGCGATCGCTCGCAGATCATGATGGCGCCCTTCGGACCGTAAGGCGTCCTGGGGAGGGCCGGGGGCGACGAAGCGCGCGCGATTCTCTTCGACGAAGCGGTCGATCATGCCGGCCGCCGTGGCATCGCTGTCGCTCAAGTAGTCACCGACGGCGTCGAGGATGTTCTCATCGGCGGTCAGGAACATGTGGTGGAGGCGGACCTCTAGCCGCCCACCCTTGGGGCGGGCCACCAACATGGTACTGCGGTTGTCGGTCACGACGAGCCGAACGGGCTGCCCCAGGCGCTCCGCCAGGGTTCGGCTCCAGCCGGACGCTCGGGCATAGGCCCGGTCAAGATCGTCCTGGCGACCCCCGGTAACGCCGGGCTCCGCGATCGTCGGCGATTCGCCGGCAAACTCGAAGGAAAGTTGGACCACGCCAATTGGGGCTAGATGTTTGGCGCATCCTTGTCAACCGCGCTTTC
>JAFDFW010000813.1 GCA_019309605.1 Deltaproteobacteria bacterium
GACCGGATCCTCTCTTCGGCCATGCTCGAGTACCTCCCCAAGGATCGGCTCGCCGAAGCCCTCGCCGAACTCCGGCAGCGGCTCGCCGCCGACGGCACGCTCACGATCTTCATCACTCGACGCAACGCTTTGATGGTGCCCCTGATCGAGTGGTGGTGGAAAGCGAACATCTACAAGCGCGACGAGCTCCGCGAGATCTTCAGCCAGGCCGGCTTCGACTCGATCACCTTCCACCGTTTCCCGCGGCCGTTCTGGCATCTGAACCTCTGGGGCCTGATCGTCGAAGCGCGAAACCCCCAAAGCTGAACTCGTCGTACGGCCAAGGCTGTCACAGTGCGAGCCGTTACCCTTCGTCGAGGTACTCCTTCGAGTACTTCACAATCTCCTTGGTCGGCTTCCACCACTTCTTCACGTCGAGATCCTCCGCGACGGTGTTCGCCGCAAGGTAGCCGCCGGCGCCCAGCACGCAGCCGCCCGGATAGTTGGATGCGCCCGCCGTGTAGAGCCCCTCGATCGGGGTCCTCGTGGTCGAGCACTCCTGGTTCGGGCGAAAGCAGCCGAGCTGCAGCGGCTCGTAGTCGCCGTGCTTGATGGCGCCGAAGCGCATGTTCGGGAGGCGGATCTCGATGTCCTCTGGAGTTTCGAGATTCGTCATGACGATGTTCTCTCGCTTCATGTTCGGGGCGTACTTCGCCCACCTCTTGATCATCGCCTCTTCCACCTCGGCGCGATGGGCATCCCAGCCGCCCTCCAGTCCGTAGGGGGCGTGCATCTGTAGAAACGAGACCTGTCGGTGGGCCTGGTCGGGCGGAACGCGGACGAGGTGGCTATCCCACGCGCTCTCGCATGTCGAGTGGCCCCCGAAGGCGTCGAAGTCGACCCGCCCCGCGCGCACATTGTCCCAGTGCTCGAGCAGCTGGTCCGTCCCCTCGAAGCCAAGGATCGTCATGAACGTCTCGCTCGCCTGGGGATCCTTCGGTACGTACCGCGGCGCTTGTTCCGAGACGACGTGCAGAGTGTTGAAGCTCCATTTGTCGTACTTCCATCCTTTGGCCGAGGTCTTCAGGCCGTCGGGTACGTGGTCGCCATCGATGAGATCGAGGAAGGTCGTCTGCGGGTCCAGCGTGGAGATGACCGTGTTGCTGTAGAGGTTCCGTCCCTCCCACAGCTCGACGCCGGCAACGGCGCCGTCCTTCATCATGATCTTGTTGACCTGGGAGGAGTCCAGGATGACCCCACCGGCCCGGACGATCTCCCGCGCCAGGCAACCAGCGAGCTTGTGGGAGCCGCCCTGGCAGTAGGCCTTGTTCATCATCCGATCGAGATAGAGCGGTACGAAAAGCCCCAGCCCAGTCTCGTGCGGATCGAGACCCCACATGCAGACGTGATAGAGCAGGATCGCCCGCACCCGGTCGTTCTCGAACAAGTTCGTGATGATATCGAAAGGGCTCTGGTCATTGAGCTCGAGGAGCTCCTGACCCAGATCGGTCTTCTGAAGCGCCAGCGTGATGTCGAGCGGAGCCATCGGCGGCATGTAGGTCGCCGGTGCGAGGATTTCCTTCACGATCTTTCGCCAGCGGCCCATGGTCCGGCTGAACGTTTCTGCGTCCTTGAGCGAAAACTTGTGAAAGGAGTCCTCCGTGTCGGCGATCATCCGCGTCAAGAGAACCGAATCGCCGTTCTCGAACACCATGGAGCTCTGGAGATTGGGCTTGATCCAGACCAGGCCGTGCTGTTTCAGATTGAAGTCCCTGAGGACCGGCATGTAGTCCACCATCATGTGGTAGATGGCGTGGATGTTCGAGTAGTACCCCGGGAACAGGATCTCCTCGGTGGCGAGTCCGCCGCCGACCTCGTAGCGCCGCTCGACGAGGGCCACCCGGAGGCCCGCGCGGGCTAGATAGGCGGCGGCGATCAAGCCATTCGGGCCAGCCCCGATGACCACCGCGTCCCAATCTCTGTCCGGAGGAAACTCTTCGAAGAAACTCTGCGGATGCTGATAACCTTTGAATT
>JAFDFW010000814.1 GCA_019309605.1 Deltaproteobacteria bacterium
GGCATCAGCGATGCCACGCATTTAATTCAAAGGTATCGTGACGAAGTGTCCGCCGATGACGACCCCGACCGGCGGGCCGCGGGGCGTCGAACGGTGCGCGCGATCGCGGTGGCCTGCATGCTCACCTCGGCGACGACGGCAGTTGGCCTCGGGTCGCTCGTCGTCTCCAAGACGGTGATGCTGCGGCACTTCGGCGTCACCTCCGGCCTTGGCGTCATGATCTCGTACCTCGTCATCATCACCTTCGTCCCCGCGATTCTCACCTGGGTCACCCCGCCGAAGCGTGAAGGGGTCCGCCGAGAGCGAACCAGCATGTTCACCAGCGTCACCAGCAGCCTGGTGGCGATGGCGAGGCTGCTTCGGTGGCGTTGGGCGGTTCTCGGCATCACCGCGCTACTTACCGCGGGCGCGGGCTACGTCGCCAGCCAGATCACGGTCGACCATGCCCTTCTCGACCAGTTCGACGAAACCGACCCCGTTTACACGACGACGCTCTTGATCGAAGAGAAGCTGGCCGGCGTCCGGCCGCTCGAGCTCGTCCTGGTCAGCGACGAAGAAGACCACTTCATGGACCCCGAGATGGTCCAGAGCATCCAGAGGATACGGAACTGGGCGGCCCTCCGCCCTGAGATCATCCGCACTCTGAGCTACGGCGACATGCTGCGTGAGTCGTACGCCCTCCTCGCCGACGACCCTGACGTGAGGTCGGAGAACTTCAAGAGCGCCAAGCAGGTCAAGGGGCTCGTCACCATGATGAGCCAGCGCAAGCCGAGCCCGCTCTCCGACTGGCTCACCGAGGACGGTAAGAAGGCGCGCGTTCAGTTCAAGCTGCGTGACGTCGGCGCACAAGCGACGATGCGCTTCCTCGACGTCCTAGAGCAGGTCATCGAGACCGAGCTCGGAGACGACGAGACGGTGAAGTTCTCATTCACCGGAGACGCCTACACCGGCTCGCGCGGACAAGCCGCGGTCGTGAACGATCTGCTTGGGAGCTTGCTCGTCGCTGTCGTCGTCATCTTCCTACTGCTGGCCTTCTTCTTCCGCAGCATTCGGCTCGGGCTGCTGAGCATCCCACCGAACTTGATCCCCCTGGTCGTTACGATGGCCTACATGGTGTGGCGTGAGATCCCGCTCAACGTCTCCACGGTCATCATCTTTTCGATCAGCCTCGGCCTCGCCGTCAACGGCACCATTCACGTGCTCGCGCGTTTCCGCGAGGAGATGCACACCGGAATCGGGCGCGAAGCCGCATTGGTTCGTGCCGCGCGCGGTACAGGCCGGGCGATCGTGATCTCGTGCGTGACGCTGATGGCCGGGTTTAGTGTGCTGGGGTTCAGCTCGTTCGTCCCAGTTCGGAACTTCGGCGAGCTGATCGCAGTAACGATCGGTGGCTGCCTCGTAGCAACCTTGGTTGTGCTCCCCCCACTCCTTCGCGTCGGCGGCGGCGACGGCGGGGTTCGCGACTCCGGCGACTAGCTGCCAATCCGCGCGATGAGGGCAGAGGCGAACTCTTCCGTTCCAAGCTCTCCGCCGAGGTCCCTGGTCTTCTGACCGTCGGACAAGGCCCGGTTGTAGGCTTCCCGAATGCGGCTGCCCGCCACACGGCAACTCTCGTCCCCCCGCGTATCGGCGATGTGGTTCAGCATCATCACCCCGGACATGAGGAGGGCCAACGGGTTCGCCAAGCCCTTGCCGGCGATGTCGGGCGCCGAGCCATGCACGGCTTCGAAAACCGCGTAGTCGTTGCCGATGTTCGCCCCGGGAATGACCCCAAGACCGCCGACGAAACCGGCGCAAAGATCGCTGAGCACGTCGCCATAAAGATTTTCGAGTAGCAGCACGTCGAACTGCGCCGGGTCCTGCACCAGCTTCATGCAGCCTGCATCAATGATAACCTCTTGATACTCGATCTCGGTGAAGCCCTCAGCCTCCCAAACGGAGCGTGCACATCGGATGAACATCCCGTCGGTCATCTTCATGATGTTGGCTTTATGCATCACGGTGACCTTCTTTCGACCACGGTCCCGAGCGTATTGAAAGGCGGCTCGGGCGATCCGCGTGGACGCTGACTCGGTCGCGACCTTGAGACTCGTCACGACCCCCTTCGTCACCTCGTTTTCGATGCCGCTGTAGAGCCCTTCGGTGTTCTCCCGAATCACGACCAAATCGACATCTTCGTACCGAGTGCGAATCCCGGGCAGACTGCGAACCGGACGAACCGCCGCGTAGAGGTCGAGCCGCTTGCGCA
>JAFDFW010000815.1 GCA_019309605.1 Deltaproteobacteria bacterium
GGCGACGGTCCCGACGGCGTGTCCGCGACCTGGGGTTCGCTCGGAGACGGCGTGGCAGGCACAGACGCATCGTCCGCCGCCTTCGGTGCCGGAGCATCCGCGGCCTTGTCGCCAGCACCCTGGCAGGCAACCAACAAAGCGAGCGAAACCAGCGCGGCGTATCGTCGAAGAATCATGAGTTTCTCTCCTTAGTTCGTTTTCACAACTCCAGGAAGCTTGTACTGCCCGTTCAGGGCTTCGATCTTCGGCAGATACATTCGAAACAGCATGTAGAACGGCGCTTTCGGTGTCGGTAGCCAGTTGGATTCCTTATCCTTACCCGGCGAGGTCGCCTGGAGATAAAGTGTCGTCGAGCCGTCAGCGTTGGTTTTGAGTTTGTCAATGCTGCTGATCTTGTAGCGATTGAGCGAATTCGCGACCAACAATCGTTTCTTCTGGTCGTACATGGATGTCGACCAGAAAGCGCCTACGGGCGGCAGCCCGCCTTTGGGAAAAGTCATCGTGTAGTTCCCCGCCGAGGCATCCAGCGTCTCCCCATTCACATCGACGAATACGCTGGGGTAATACGCCTCGATCGGTGTGTTCTCGAACATGGCTTGATAGCCGATCGCCGCGCGGAGCATGTAATCGGTGCCGTAGTACTCAGTCAGCACCGGCGCATACTGCCAACCATTTACGTTCTTACCCAAACCGGCCGACTTGGCAGCGAGCATCGGCTCACCATCCTTGACGGCTTGTGCCAACGCATTCTTTTCAGCGTCGCTGAGGGCCGACGGGTCGAAGCCGTGATCAGTCGTCAGACCAATGTTCTTCAGCAAGCCTAAAATTCCGGCATCAGCTGCCGGTGCACCATTGATCACGAGTGTGTCACCCAGCTGCTCGAAAAACGCGAGATCGCCCGAATACTTTTTGGCAGGAACCACGTTCACCTTTGGCGGAGTGTATTGTTTGCCGTAGCTGCCAAGCGGCGTCATCGTTATTTGTTTTTGCAGCTCGTTGACCGCAGGAACATCCTTCAGATCCGCGACGAAGATGCGACCGATGATGAAGTGAGTCGGTGTTGGGATGTCAATTCGGATAACACCTTCCGGGAGCTTGCCATCCCAACCGGGTGCTACGAGCGCGTACTCCTGCTCCTGAGAGCCCATCGTACGCGTGCTCGCGTAGTGGTAATTATTCGTCCAGGCGTCGATGAACTGGAAGGTGTAATAGCGCCCCTTGGTGTCCGGAATATGAAGGATGTACGGCTCCTCGGAAGAGTCGGCCCATATGATTACGTACAGCGTGTCACTGTTCACTGACTCGACCGCAGAGAAGTTCGGTCCGAGCATCGCCCAGGCGTTGGCGACCTGATTCACGGGCCCGACAATTTTGCCAGTCTTCTTGAATTGCGTCGGGGTGACGGGTGCCTCGCTCGCTGTCATCGCGTCCCTGCTCTTTTGCATGACCACCATCGGATAACCCCAGAGGTAGGCCTGTACGCCGAGGGCGTAGGCCTGTTTCGCTTTGGCGTCATCCGGGGTCGTCGTGCCCTGTGCTTCGTCGGGCCTCGTTGCCGGTGAAGTGTCCGCGACCGGCGTTTCGTCAGCCTTCTTGTCAGCGCCCTGGCAGGCCAGCAGTAGGGCCAGTGGAAGGAATGCGGCGTGGCTTTTGATCTTCATCGGTTTGACCCTTCAATTCACTTGCTTCACGGGTGGCATCTTCCAGGTTTTGTTTAAGATCGATTTGCCGGGGCCGTAGGTGCGGAGCACCAGCCAGAAGGGTCCCTGAGGCGCCGGCAGCCAGTTGCTCTCCTTGTCCTTGCCGGGAGACTTGGCCTGGAAGTAGATGGTGATGGAGCCGTCGGCTGCTTTCTTCAACCCCGGCGTGGGGCTGCCTATCGAGTAACGGTTGATCGGATTGTCGACCAGCCAGCGTTGGGGGAGCTTGTACATGGTCCAGGACCAGAAGTTCTTCGCAGGTGGGATCTGATCCGCAGTGAATGTGATCGTGTAGTTGCCCTTGCTGCCG